>JBIKKU010000002.1:0-43894 GCA_044360245.1 Flavobacteriales bacterium
TTCTGCAATAACTGCCACAACTTCTTCCGTTCAGGCTACTAGTGGTTTATGCGATGGTTCTGCAACAGTGAATCCATCCGGAGGAACAGGAACATTAAATGTGCAGTGGGATGCTGCCGCAGCAAATCAAACCACAGCAACGGCCACAGCATTATGTGCAGGTGCATACATTGCAACCATTACCGATGGAAATGGATGTTCCGTTACACAAACTGTTCCGGTGAGTAATGTTACCGGTGAAGTGCTTACGCTTACCTCTACCGATGCAAGTTGTAATGGTGTTTGTGATGGAACAGTGAACGTCACATTTAACTGTGTGGACGCCCCATGTTCCTTGGTCTGGAACGATCCTTCGGCCTCAACAAGCAATACCGTAAACGGATTATGTGCAGGAACGTATGCGGCAACAGTGACGAACAATTCAGGTTGTATTACCGTTGCCACTGTAGATGTAAATGAACCATTGCCATTGCAGGCCAATTTATCTTCAACAGATGTGTTGTGTTTTGGTGATTGCAATGGAACAGGTATTTCTGTGCCAAGCGGTGGAACAGCACCATACACCTATCAATGGAATGCTGCTGCCGGAAACCAAACTACGTCTACTGCATTTAATCTTTGTCCGGGAACCTATTCCTTAACCGTAACCGATGCCAATGGATGTACCGATGGTGGATCGGTGACTGTAGGTGAACCAAGCTTGTTAACGGCCAATGCTGTTTCAGCAAATGCATCATGTAACAATGTTTGCGATGGAACAGGAACGATATTCCCTGCAGGAGGAACAGCGCCTTATTCCTACACTTGGGATGATCCATCCACTCAAACAACACAATCGGCAACGGGTCTTTGTGCAGGAAGCTACAATGTTACCTTGATTGATAATAACGGATGTACCGTTGGACCATTATCCATTTCGGTTGCTGAACCTACTGCCATTGATGTAAGCACTACGTTTACAACCATTGATTGTAATGGGGATTGCGATGGAACCATTTCATCTACCGTGACCGGCGGAACAGCTCCTTACTCTTATGCATGGAATGATCCACTTGCACAAACTACAGCAACAGCAACAAATCTTTGCGCAGGAACTTTCACGCTGAATGTAACCGATGTCAATGGTTGTCCCGGAGGTCCTGTTTCTGTGAATCTTTCAGAACCTGCAGCCATCACCTCCACTTTTGCATTTACACAGCCTAATTGCAATGGCGATTGTAACGGAAGTATCGTGTCGAATGTAAGCGGTGGAACATTGCCATATACTTTTGTTTGGAACGATCCTGCACTGACATCCACACCTTTTGTTTCTAATTTGTGCGCGGGGAATTATGACTTAACCGTAACCGATGCGAATGGATGTGTAACTTCTATTGCTGCTGTTTTAACCGAACCCGCAGCATTGGATGCAAACCTTACATCAACCAATATCAATTGTTTCGGAAATTGTAACGGAACCGCAACAGCTGCACCAAGCGGCGGAATTGCACCATACACTTACTTGTGGACAAACGGTGCAACGAGCTCCAATATATTTTCACTTTGTCCGAATGTTTATGGGGTTACCGTAACCGATGCCAATGGATGTATCGTATCGGATAGTAGAAACATCATTGAACCATCGGAATTGGTTTTGACAACAGCCTCTTCCAATTCTTCTTGTGGATCATGCAATGGTTCTATTTCTGTTTCACCATCGGGTGGAAATCCCGGATATAATTATTTGTGGAGTCCTTCTACAGGAAGTCAAACCACACAGGCAGCAACCGGATTGTGTTCGGGATTGCATTTTGTTACCGTTACCGATGCAACGGGTTGTAGCGCTTCTGCAACTGTTGGATTATCCGACAACGGAGCGGAAACCATCGCCATGACATCTACCGATGCTGCATGTTTTGGTTCATGCAACGGAACAGCAACAGCAAACACCGCTTGTGTAAATGTGCCATGTAGTTTCGTTTGGTACAATGGAGCAACAGGTGCGGCATTGCCCGGACAAACCAATGCAACAGCTTCCGGATTGTGCGATGGGTTTTATCAAGTAGAAGTCATTAATGGTTTAGGATGTTCATCCTTCGACACGGTTACCATTGAAGAACCGGACCAGATGATTTCGAATGCAACCGCAACCAATGTTGATTGTTTTGGAAATTGCAACGGAACTTTATCCGCCAATGCCACAGGTGGTACCGGAGCGATCTCATACCAATGGGATGCTGCGGCAGGAAACGCAACAACAGCAAACGTTACCGGATTGTGCGCGGGAACATTTGTCGTCACCATGACCGATGCGCTAGGATGTACTGAAGATGAAACACTCACCATTACCCAACCTACACAATTGCTTGCCACAGTAAGCGCAACAGATGTGCTTTGCAATGGTGATTGTACAGGAACAGGAACAGCAAATATTTCAGGCGGAACTTTCCCGTATACCATTTCTTGGAACGATCCTTCTTCGCAAAATACTTCAACAGCAATAAATCTTTGCGCAGGAAATTTCGCAGTGAACATTACCGATGCGAATGGTTGTCCGGCCTCCGGAAACATCACGGTAAACGAACCAACATTGCTATCGGCAAATGTCACCACTACACCAAATTTGTGTAATGGAGATTGCACAGGAACTGCCACTGCAACACCCGCAGGAGGTACTAGTCCGTATAACTTTGTATGGAATGATCCTGCGTTGCAAACAACAGCAACAGCAAATGGATTGTGCACCGGAACCTATCAGGTTGTGGTAGTTGATGCATCGGGTTGTGCAACAAATCCTATCAATGCAACCATTACCGATCCCGCCAGTGTTACATTTACTGCCGTTGTAAATGATGTTTCATGTAATGCATCTTGCAATGGAAGTATAGTAATTACAGCTTCCGGTGGTGACGGAAATTATTTGTATTCCATCGATGGAGGAGCAAGTTTCCAGGCTTCAAATACCTTTAACGGATTGTGCAGTGGCGCGTATAGTGTGGTGGTGCAAGATGGAAATCTTTGCGCTTCCATTCCGCAAAATGTAAATGTAAATGAACCTACAGCCATTACTGCCAATACATCTTTCTTCCCCGCCGATTGTAATGTTTCCAATGGTGCAGCAACTGCAGTTCCTTCGGGTGGAACACCGGGATATACTTATGTTTGGTATAATGCATCTTTGGTTGCATTGGGTCAAACCAATCAAACAGCAATCAACCTTGGCGCGGGAGTTTATGTGGTCGATATTACAGATGCAAATGGTTGTGTTGAACAAGTCAGTGTAACAGTAAGCAATACCAATGCACCTTCAACGACTGCTGTAGTTAGTGATGCGACTTGTTTTGGTCAATGCAATGGTGCAATTGATGTTACCACATCCGGCGGACTTGCTCCGTACACATGGTCGTGGGTTCCCGGAGGTGAAAGCACCGAAGATTTATCCAACCTCTGCGCAGGTGGATATATTGTGGAAACAACCGATGCCAATGGATGTATCAGTTTCGGAAATTACACGGTAAATGAACCAACAACTATTTCAGGGACATTTGTAACTGTTGATGCGGCATGCGGACAATGTAATGGAACAGCAACCTTTAATGCTTCCGGCGGAACAGGAGCACTTGCTTATGCATGGTCTAATGGTCAGGCTGTACAAGCATCCACGGGATTGTGCGCCGGTGCTTATATGGTACAGGTCACAGATGCCAATGGTTGTGCGCAAACCTTCAATACTTCCATCAATAATATTGGCGGACCAACATCCGAAACAGTAATTAAAAATGATGTTTCTTGTTTTGGTGTGTGTGATGGAGACGCTAACATAACTCCAATTGGCGGAACAGCTCCATACACGTATTATTGGGTGCACAATGGTGCTACCACAAACACCTTAAGCGGAATGTGTGCAGGAACCTATTTCATGGAGGTTACCGATTCGCTAGGTTGTGTGCGTGTGTCGAATGTCACCATTAATGAGCCTGCTGAGATGACTGACAGCACTGTATTGTTTGCATCTACTTGCGGATTATGTGATGGAGGATTAAGTGTATTTGTATCAGGTGGAACAACACCTTACAGTTACCAATGGGATGCTGCAGCAGGAGCTGCAACAACAAGTATTGTCAATGCGCTTTGTGAAGGAATTTATGTGCTCGTTGTAACAGATGCCAATGGTTGTCGAGATACCATTGTAAATCCGGTGAATGGAGCAACTGCGCCTCAAACGGTGGTGACTCCGGTGAATGTTTCCTGCGAAGGTCAATGTGATGGATCGGCAACTGCTGCTATTGCATTAGGTACTGCGCCTTATACATCAACATGGCTGGATGATCTCGGAAATCCGATTGGACAAACCGGAACCACTGCAAACGCTTTATGTGAAGGTGATTATTTTGTTCAGGTGGTCGACGCCGTCGGTTGTACTTCTTTCGAAGCCTTCACCATTACCGAGCCGGATAGTTTGATGTTCAGTTTGCCGTTCACTCAAGATCCTTCTTGTTTTAATACCTGCGATGGAATTGGAGTTGCCATTGTGATTTCAGGAACCTTGCCTTATACCTTCTCATGGAATGATCCTGCAACGCAAACAACAGCAAGCGCAACCGGATTGTGTTCCGGAACATACACGGTAACCGTAACCGATGGAAATGGTTGTTCCAATGCACAACAAGTGGTAATTGATCAACCGGTTCCAATTACACTGTTGATGGATAGTACTGATGCTTCTTGTTCAACAGTTCCGGATGGTGCAATTGATGCAACGCCCGGCGGAGGTGCAGGAGGATTTTTGTTTAGCTGGTCCGGACCATCAGGATTTACGGCAACTACAGAAGACATCACAAATATTTTTACCGGATGGTATTTCCTCACGGTTACCGATGCGAATGGATGTTCATTAACCGATTCCATTTTTGTTGGTGCAGTATTGGTGGTAGATGCCAACGCTGGAAATGACACCGTCATTTGTGGAGGCGCTGCTTCGGGAATTGTACTTACCGGGTCAGGTGGCGTGACTTACGAGTGGTATGATATGGCAGGAACTTTATTGAGCAGTACTTCTCAAGTTACCGTTACGCCTGCAATTCCAACATCGTATGTTTTGGTAGCCAATAACAATGGTTGTATCGATCGCGACACCATTGATATTTCTATTAATCCAACGCCTATTGTAGATGCCGGTCCGGATGTGCAATTGATTTTAGGAAACAGCACAAGCATTGGAGGATCGCCTACTACAGCAGGAACGAATACCGTGGTTTGGACACCTTCTACATATTTGGATGACCCGAACATTTTCAATCCGGTTTCCACTCCGGATTCGAGCACAACGTATATCGTCACCGCTACCGACGCCAATGGATGTGTGGCAAGCGACACCATGCGCGTGTATGTATTCCCCGATATTTCCTTCCCGAATGGATTCTCTCCAAACGGTGATGGTTTAAACGATACCTGGATTATCGATTTGATTGATATGTTCCCGAATTGCACCGTGGAGATTTACAACCGCTGGGGACAATTGTTATTCCTTAGTAATGGATACTTGGTTCCTTGGGATGGAACTTACAACAATCAGCCTGTTCCGGTGGGAACTTATTATTACATCATCAACCTGAATCATCCGCTGTATCCGGATGCATTTACCGGACCATTAACCGTTTTGCGATAGACCATGAAAAAACTATTTATACTTCTGCTGCTGTCGCTGCCTCTCCTTTCAGAAGCACAACATCATCCGATGTTCAGTCAGTTTTTCTTCAACGACTTTTTCGTGAATCCCGCTGTTGCCGGCTCACGCGATTGGTATGATGTAAGAAGCAATCACCGATACCAATGGGTAGGATTAACCGATGCTCCGCGGACGTTTACCCTTAGTGCATGCGGTCCGAATAAAAAAATGAACATGGGATTTGGTGGTTCAATTTTTACCGATAATGTTGGACCAACGCGTAGAACCGGATTTCAATTCGCATACGCATACCATTTAAAAATCAATGAAGATGTTAAACTGTCGATGGGAGTTTCTGCGGGTATGCTGCAGTTTCTGATTGATGGACATAAAATTGTGACGCACGATCCCGGAGATAATGTCATCAGTAACGGATTGCAATGGTCTATGGAATTTGATGCGCAGTTTGGTTTATACATGTACCATAAAAAATGGTACGCAGGATTGGTTATTCCGCAGCTTGTTCACAACAAATTGTATTTCTTCACTACACAAGTAGAAACCGGATCAAGCTTATTGTACCACTATAATTTGCATGGTGGATATAAGTTTGACATCAACGATGATTTCCAAATTGAGCCTGCATTGATGTTCAAATACGTGAAGCCAATTCCACTTCAAATGGATGCTATGGTGCGTGCGATTTACCAAGAACAAGTTTGGCTGGGAGCTTCATACCGTACCATGGATGCCTTCTCTATTATGGCAGGGTATCAATACAAAAATTATTTAAGCATTGGTTACTCCTACGATATCACCACATCCAACATCAAAAATTATTCTACCGGCACACATGAATTAATGCTAGGCGTAAGGTTTGTGCGTCGCGATATGAAAAAAGGCGACAAACAACTTTGATCAATCTTTGATCAGTTTTGTTCGGTAGGTTTTTCCATTTTGTTCAATGCTTAGGAAATAAATTCCTTTGGGCAGTGCATGAAGCTCAATGCCGGAAACCGCGTTGCCACTGAGCAGCAAGCTTCCTTTTGTGTCTTGAATGGTGTAATGGAATAAACCTTCCAGACCAATTTGCACTTCGTTATGACTAGGATTTGGATATACCCGAATTTCGTGTTCAGCTTGACGTTCTATTCCAATTGCTCCAACCGAAATGGTTTGTGTAAGCGTATCGGTAAAACATGAATTGGAAGAAATCAGGGTTACGGAATAATTTCCTTGAGCACCAAAGTCGTGATTGACAAATGCTCCGGAGTAGTTCTGACCATCAATAATCCATGTTGCATTTTGTGCATTTCCCGATTCATCCATGAATGAAACCGCGGTTGCTGAGGTTTGCTGAAATGAAAAATCGGCGTGTGGGTAATCGATACCAACATTCCAGGTATCCAAACTATCGAACACAACTTGCTCTGCAATACCTTGTAAAAATGCTGCAGTTGAACTATTGAGCGATGAAATGTAAGTCAATCCAACAGGTGTTTTTTGGTACAAAGTGGCATAAAACACACAAGCGGTAAGATAGGTTCCTTCCATCGAAGGATGCGAATTGTCTGCGCTCCAAAGGTTAATAAGCGAATCGGTAAGTCTGCTTTTTTTCCAGGCTTCTCCGGCGGGTGCAACAGTTGCATGATTTAAATCCGCCATCTCTACATAGGATTGTCGCAAACGCGCCTGCATTCCCCAGAAGGTGCATATCTGCGGATAAGAAGCACAATTGGACGCGTCGCCATTTTTTCTACCCCATGTCATGTAAAACACCGTTTGTGCGCAACTGTCTGCAACGTGAATTAGACTATCCAATTCGGCTGCATAGGGATAGGTGTCTTGTTGAACTTGTGCCGGAGGAAAAGATGGCATTTGACTTTGTTCCTGCAGCACTACAAAATCCCAATTGCCTTGTGCGATTTTTGATAACGAAGCGGCATTGGTGCTATGTCCCTGCAGCGTGTAACCACCGGGGGCATTGGAATCCACAATAACGGTATCGCCTGCCGATAAAGCGAGCTGACGAAAAGTATTGGGTAAATCATTTACCGAAGTATAGGAATTACCTATGAAAAGCACGCGTTTGGTTTGTGCCTGAACAGTGGCAACAGTAAGAAATAAAAATGCCGGCAAGAGGAATTTCATAAAAGATGTTTTCATCAAAACGCCGGAATTTGGGATGGTTGCTTCAAGAAATACAACAACTATTGGATTCCAGAATCAATAAAGAAAATTATTGTAAGGGTAACGCACTGCAAAAATTTCCTTTACCATTTCGTAGAGCACGTCTCTCATTTCTTCAATGTTGATGCGCTTTTCGGCAGAGATAAAAACAACTTTGTTGGGCGACATGCGCGACATCCAACTGTTTTTCAATTCTTCCAACGATACATTTTCACGTGTTATCGGAGAAAGATCATCAGCTTCTTTTTCTACGTGATGGTAGGCATCAATTTTATTAAACACAACAACGGTTGGCTTGTCGAGCGCTTTGATGTCTTTGAGCGTTTCATTTACCACTTTAAAATGATCTTCAAATGCTATATGCGAAATATCCAGCACGTGCACCAAAATATCTGCTTCGCGTACTTCATCCAAAGTGCTTTTGAAAGATTCAATGAGTTGCGTGGGAAGTTTACGAATGAATCCAACAGTATCCGAAAGCAAAAAGGGAAGATTGCCTAATACCACTTTTCTTACAGTAGTATCGAGGGTTGCAAAAAGTTTGTTTTCGGCGAACACATCCGATTTCGACAAGAGATTCATGATCGTACTCTTACCAACATTGGTGTAACCTACAAGTGCAACACGAACCAATTGCCCGCGGTTGCTGCGTTGGGTCACCATCTGCTGATCGATTTCCTTGAGCTTGTCCTTGAGTTTGGAAATCTTATCGAGGATAATACGACGGTCAGTTTCAATTTGCGATTCACCCGGACCACGCATTCCGATACCACCTTTTTGTCGTTCAAGATGCGTCCACATCCTCGTCAACCTTGGAAGCAAATATTGATATTGTGCAAGCTCCACTTGGGTTTTGGCATGAGCAGTACGCGCACGGGATGCAAAAATATCGAGGATAAGATTGGTGCGATCGAGCACCATTATTTTTAATTCGTTCTGAATGTTTTTTTGTTGCGATGGAGAAAGTTCATCATCAAAAATCACCAATTCAATTTCGTGTTCCTGAATGAAACCGGCAATTTCCTTGAGTTTCCCCGAGCCAATATAGGTTCCCGAAATAGGTACGTCGAGTTTTTGGGTAAACCTTTTTTTGATGGTAGCACCTGCTGTTTCGGCCAGAAATTCAAGCTCATCAAGGTATTCGTTTACCTGCACTTCATCCTGCCTGGAGGTAATTACACCTACAATAACAGCATCAACCTCTTTGTGTTTAACGATTTTGGCTTCGATCATTTACGCAAAGATTCAATAAAAACCGCAACCGCGTGCACTTGTTCACGACTAAGTTGCGATTCGAACGGAGTCATGGCTCCCTTTCCTTTGGCAATGATTTGTTTACGTTCTTCCAATCCGATGGTCGATTTGGAAAGATCCAGCGCGCCGCCGGCACCGAGTTTTCCATCGGCACCGTGACAAATCGCGCAATTTTGCTGGTAAATAACTTCGCCGTTGGGAGTACCGTCGGCATTGGTGTTCTTCTTGGTTTCCCCGCAGGAGATCAAAAAGAGCACGCTGAAAACAAATAGTACAGACTTCATAATCTTAGAACCAACCTGCTCCTTCAATGCGGAAAGGCCAAGGAATTGCGGCAAGAATGATTAACAAACACACACCGTACCAAACAAAATATTTGCGGTGTTTGGCAGAGTCTTTCTCCGCTTTTTCAGCACGCTTGCGACCCATGGTAATCAACACAAAAACGGCAATCATCATAAGCATGTGCTCTACCGTGTAGAAGCGCACAACCGGTGTACTCATGGGATCACCCAACATTACTTTCGGAGAAACAAAATAAAGAATCATTCCGATGGTGAATTGTAGATGATAAAAAATCATCGCAAAAAGGTTGAGCATTTTATCGCCCTTGCCATAGGTTTTTCCGAATCTCCATTTGGAGAATGCGTTCAATACAGCAAAAACAATCAAGAGCAACACGATCCAACGTGTTCCTGAGTGAGCGGATAATAGTCCGTTATACATAATTTGTGGTTTTTGGTGCGACAAAAGTAGCAAAAGGCCTTCAAGTGCCAAGTTTGCACAATGTCCAAAGATAACCCTGTTCGCGATTGTTTGTTCATGGCAGGATAATTGCATAAATTGGAGAAACAAAATCGGAACTATGAGAAAGCACTTTTTACTCCTTGCCGCCCTTCTGTTTTCTGCAGGAATGGCTTATTCACAAAAGAAAATTGAAGTCAGCGAAAGCTCAGAAAATATTGGCGGTGGACGCAACAATGCCTTAACGGTAATGATTTATCACGAGGATGTTGATGCCATCGAAAAGGCCTGGAAAAGCCGCATGAAAGACCTTGGCGGAAAAAACGACACCAAAAACGGTGAAATATTTTCGGATGAGTGTAAGTCCAAAGACATGGGTGCCAATACGTTTGATGTTTACGCTAAGTTTGTACCTGTAAAAGGAGAAGGTGTTAAACTCATTGTAGGTGTCGACTTAGGCGGTGCCTTTTTAAGTTCTTCCGGCCACGGCGCGCAGTATAAGGTCTTTAAGCAAATTGTTTACGATTTTGCCATGAAAAACACCAAAGACAAGCTTGCGGCTGCTGCAAAAGTGGAAGAAGAAAAATTAGATGATCTTAATAAGGAGCAAAAAAAGCTTGAGTCAGACAACACCGAATTGAAAGAGGACATCGAGGAATACAAGAAAAAAATTGCCGAAGCAGAGCAGAAAATCAAAGAAAACGAAGCCGCTCAGGAAGCCAAAAAGAAAGAAATCGAAGCACAGCAAAAAGTAACTGAAGTTGCTAAAGAAAAGCTCAATGGCGTAAAATAATGTTGAAATCCCTCGGGGATTGGAAAGAAGGTCTACTTTTGTAGGCCTTTTTTTATGAGCCAGAAAACCACCGGACAAAGCCCTTTGCAGTTGCAGATTATTTTGCACACTGTTGTTTTCATCTGGGGATTCACCGGTATTCTCGGTAACATGATAAGTGTTCGCGAGAACATTTTGGTTTGGTGGAGAATGCTCATCACCGTGGTGGCACTTGGTATTTTTATGACCATCATTCGTCGCAGCATTCGTGTTCCTTTGAGAACCTTGCTGAAATTTTTAGGAACAGGAATTATCATTGCACTGCACTGGATTTTCTTTTACGGTGCCATAAAAATTTCGAATGTTTCGGTAGCAGTTGCTTGTATGGCAGTAGCCAGTTTTTTTACAGCCATTCTTACACCACTTTTTTTTCGCCAACGCCTGGTGTATTATGAAGTGATTCTTGGATTGATCGTTATTGCCGGTGTGGCCATTTTAATGGGAGTAGAGAGCGACCAAACCATGGGATTTGTGTGGGGTTTATTGTCTGCTTTTTTTGCAGCATTGTTTACACTTATCAACGCACGACTTATTAAGGAAAGCGATTCCAGAGTGATTTCATTTTATGAAATGATTGGAGGATTTGCAGGAATAACCATTTACAATTTCATTATTGGAGCATTGGTGCCCGAAAAAATTGGACTTTCGGCAGAGGACGCCTGGTTATTGCTTATTCTGGGCGTCGTTTGCACCGCAGTCCCATTTGTTGTAAGCGTTTGGGTGATGCGTCAGGTTTCTCCCTATACCGTAAGTATTTCGGTGAATCTTGAACCCATATACACCATCATTCTTGCCATTTTAATTTGGCCCGACAAGGAAACCATGAGTCCCGGATTTTACCTTGGATCGGCAATCATCCTTTCTACCGTATTGCTGAATGGCTATTTAAAATCTCTCGCGCGACGCTCCGCTCCTCAGGCCTGAGTTCCGTCGGTAACAGACTGCGTGTTTGGCAGTTGAATTATGTTATTTTTGTTTTTACACAGAAAGCCAAAAACCAAGCATGAGAAAAGCACTGCTTTCGCTGGGTTTGTTCCTGATTTATGGAATCAGCCCGGCACAGGACCTTCGACCCGTAAACGGACCACGGGTGAATGGAGGAAATTATTATGCACTGATCAATGCAACAGTGCATGTCGATGCGGATCGTGTTGTAGAAAACGGGACCCTGATTGTTCGCAACGGAAAGATTGAAGATGTTGGAGCAGCATTGAAAACGCCCAAAGGAGCCGTAGAAATTGACCTGAAAGGAAAACATATTTATCCTTCTTTCATCGATTTGCATTCTGGATACGGAATGCCCGAAAACAAAAGAAATGAACGAGGCGGAAATGGTCCGCAATACGAGCGTGCAAAAAAAGGAGCGTATTATTGGAACGAATCCATTCGTCCGGAAATACGCGCCCAGGAAAGCTTTGTGGTGGATGCCAAATCCGCAGCCGAATACCGTGCACTAGGCTTTGGAGCGGTGTTATCGCATGCGCAAGATGGTATCATTCGTGGGACATCCTTTTTAGCAGCGCTGGCCGACAAAAACGAAAATGAAGTGATGTTGCAGTCGGATGTGGCCATGCATTATTCCTTCCGCAAAGGCTCATCCAATCAAGCGTATCCTTCTTCTTTAATGGGTTCCATTGCTCTGCTTACTCAGGCACTTTACGATGCCAAATGGTACGCGGCTTGTAAAACACATCCTGAAGAAAATCTTTCATTAAAAGCTTGGGTGGCAAATGCACAATTGCCTCATTTTTTCGAAGCAAACGATAAGTACAATATTTTAAGAGCCGATAAAATTGGTGACCTCTTTCAGTTGCAATTTGTTTTTAAAAGCAACGGAAAAGAATACCAACGCATTCGGGAAATTGCCGCGAGCAAAGGAACATTAATCGTTCCGTTGAATTTTCCTGATCCTTACGATGTGGAAGATCCCTACGATGCGATGAATGTTTCGCTCGAAGATTTGAAACACTGGGAACTTGCACCGGGCAATCTTGCTGCCTTGTACAATGCAAAAATTCCTTTCGCCATTACTTCATCCGATTTGAAAGACAAAAAAGTTTTTCTTTCCAATTTGCGTAAAGCCGTTCGTTACGGATTGCCCGAAAAAGAAGCGTTACGCGCACTTACAAGCACACCAGCACAACTTATTCGCGCTGACAAACAAGTGGGAACGCTCGATAAAGGAAAGTGCGCAAATTTTATTGTTGTCAGCGATAACCTTTTTTCCGATCAAGCCATCATTCAACAAAACTGGGTAATGGGTACGCAATATGTTTTGCAGAACGAAAATGTAATCGATGTTCGTGGGGATTATGACCTCAATTTGCAAAACAACATTTACACACTTAATGTGAAAGGTGATGTGGCCAATCCATCCGGAATGATGAAGGTCGACACGAATAAAATCCCTGTAAAAGTGGCTGTTCAGAACAAAAACATTTCACTCAGTTTTACGCTCAACGATAAAAATTACAAAGGAGCTGTGCGATTGGGAGGTGTCATCAATTTCGATTCAGGTTCATGGGATGGTAACGGACAACTACCTGATGGAACCTGGGTAAAATGGACCGCCATCCGCAAAAACAAATTCAAAGAAGAAAAGAAAAAAGAACAAGCAAAAGATTCCCTCAACCTTGGAAAAGTTTGGTATCCCAACATGGCCTACGGATGGGATTCCATTCCAAAAGCAGGTCAGGTTTTGATCAAAAACATAACCGTTTGGACCAACGAAAGCGACGGTGTTTTGAAAAATACCGACGTATTGCTGCGCGATGGAAAAATCCAAAAAATCGGAAAGATTCTTGATGTTGTAGATAAAATGACTTGGGTTATTGATGGCACCGGAAAACATTTAACTGCCGGAATCATTGATGAACACTCGCACATTGCCGTTGCAGGTGGTGTGAACGAAGGATCGCACGCCGTAACTGCAGAAGTGAGTATTGATGATGTAATCAATTCCGACGACATCAACATTTACCGTCAGCTTTCAGGTGGTGTAACAACATCTCAATTGTTGCATGGAAGTGCGAACCCCATTGGAGGAAGATCGGCCATCATTAAATTGCGTTGGGGGAAAAGTCCGGATGAAATGCGCTTTGAAGGCGCCGATGGATTCATCAAGTTTGCCTTGGGTGAAAATGTCAAGCAAAGCAATTGGGGCGAAAATTTCAATTCGCGTTATCCGCAAACACGTATGGGTGTTGAGCAAACGTATTACGATGCGTTTTACCGTGCAAGAGCTTACGCTGCAGACATGAAAGCGCACGAAGCAGCTTCTTCAGGAAAACACAAGGACAAAACACATGTGGAGCCTTTCCGTCGCGACATTCAATTGGATGTATTGGTGGATATTTTGAATAGCAAACGTTTTATTACCTGTCACAGTTACGTGCAAAGTGAAATCAACATGCTCATGAAAGTGGCCGATAGCATGGGATTCCGTATCAACACCTTTACACATATTCTCGAAGGATACAAGTTGGCGGATAAAATGAAACAACATGGTGTTGCTGCATCTACATTCTCCGATTGGTGGGCTTATAAATATGAAGTGATGGATGCCATTCCTTATAACGCAGCAATTCTGAATGCAATGGGTGTGCTTACAGGAATCAATTCCGACGATGCAGAAATGGCGCGCAGATTGAATCAGGAGGCGGCTAAAGCAGTAAAATATGGTGGAATGAGCGAAGAAGAAGCTTTGAAATTGGTCACCCTGAATCCTGCGAAAATGTTGCACATCGATCATAAAGTGGGCAGCGTAAAAATTGGCAAGGATGCTGATGTCGTCATCTGGAGTGATCATCCGCTCTCGATGTATGCCAAGGCAGAAAAGACGTTCATCGATGGTATTTGTTACTTCGACCGCGACCGTGATTTGATGTTGCGTGATCGTGTTCAGGCGGAACGTGTACGCATCATCACCAAAATGATTGCTGCTAAACAAGGTGGAGCGCAAACGCAACGTCCGGGACGCAAAGAACCGCGTCACTACCATTGCGACACCATGGAAGATTACAATACTTCTAACGAATAATTTGAACAGGCATGAAAAAGTTTTTTGTTTTTGTTTTGTTGTTGTCTGCTGTCCATGCAGATGCTCAAATGATCCGCAAACGTTCCATGTTGTTCATGAACGGAACAGCTCATCTTGGTACCGGTGAGGTAATCGATAATTCACTCATTGGCGTCATCGACGGAAAAATTGTGACTGTAGCGAATGCTTTGTTAACTACACCTAACCTGAAAAATTTCGACACGGTTATCAATATTCAGGGAAAGCATGTTTATCCCGGATTTATTGCTGCCGATGTTGCGCTTGGTTTGGTTGAAGTAGAAGCTGTTCGTGCAACCGTAGATAATAACGAAACCGGTTTATTCAATCCCAATGTTCGGGCACTCATTGCCTACAATACCGATTCGAAAGTGATTCCAACCGTGCGTTGCAATGGTGTGTTATTGGCACAAGTAACACCGCGTGGTGGAATAGTTTCCGGAACGTCTTCGGTAATGAAATTGCAAGGTTGGAACTGGGAAGACGCAGCCTACAAAAAAGATGAAGGATTGCACATGAACTGGCCGCAGAATTTTCAATCTTTTGGCTGGTGGGCAGAACCCGGAGAAACCAAGGCCAACGATAAATACTCCGAACGATTGAATGAAATCAGGAAGTTTTTCAAAGAAGCAAAAGCATATGCCGAAGAAACGAATGTGGCGAATAAAGACGTTCGTTTTGAAGCCATGCGCGGATTGTTCGACGGCTCGAAAAACCTGTATGTACATGCCAATTACGTTAAAGAAATGAGTGATGCCATTTTCTTTTGTAAAGACTTAGGCATTGCACGACTCGTCATTGTTGGTGGATACGATTCCTGGATGATTCCGGATTTACTGCGCGAAAACAAAGTGAGTATTATTTTACAGCGACTGCATGAGTTGCCCGCGCGTAACGATGATGCCATTGATCTTCCATTTAGAATTCCTGCATTATTAGCCAAATCGGGAATAACTTATTGTCTGGGTGGAGCAGGTGATCAGGAAGCAGCTCAAACGCGAAATATGGCATTCCTTGCCGGTACTGCAGCCAGTTATGGATTGGGTAAAGAAGAAGCATTAAAGCTCATCACACTGAATACTGCAAAAATTTTGGGTATCGATAAAACCGTTGGTTCACTGGAGTCCGGAAAGGAAGCCACATTTTTTATTTCCGAAGGAGATGCATTAGATGTACGCAGTAACCGTATAACCCACGCCTGGATTGCCGGAGAGCCTGTTGACCTGAACAACCATCAAAAAGAAAATTACGAGAAGTACAAAAAGAAGTATGGTTTGTAAGTCAAAGAAATTTACAATTCTACTAACCTGATTTTTACTCCCGCTAACTCTGCTGCAAGTTCCATCACTTGTGCGTATCGTAAGGCATTGGCATCCACTCGCGGCGATTGCATAAAGAACAACACTTCTTCGGGAGTCGCTTCTGACAACAATTGACGAGCAACTTTTTCTGCCATCTTTTCTATTTCTTCCGGCTGAAGCAAATGGTCGTACCAAGGGATTTCATCATTGGCTTTCAGAAGTCCGAATTCACCCGAGAGTATGCGAAAATCTTCGCGGTCGGTGTCAGCAAAAAGTTTAACCTTTTCAATTCGTAAATCGTGGTAGCGTTCAAGAGCAGGCAAAAGTCCCGCGTTCATTTTTTTCTCTTTCGAACAATAGGTGATGTACCACTTCATTTGCTGCGGCGACGTTTGTAGGCCTTCACTCCCCACAAGATCAGGGCAATCAAAACAGCCATACCAATGGCCATGTACACCCAATTGATGTTGTTTTTGAGCACAATCACCAATACGATGAGGAACAGGAAAATGGTAGCAACCTCATTCCAATAACGCATAAACAATCCCGAGTGCGGATATATACGTTGTTGTTGCTTTTTGTAAATGCGGTGGCAATGGATATGGTAGGCAATAAGGCCTGTAACCAAAGCGATCTTTACATGAATAAATCCTTGTTGCAACAATGCAGGATTCATGATGAACAAAGTCGTTCCAAAAGCAGCAGTCAGAATCATCCCGGGCCAGGTAATACCGAACCAAAGTGGACGCTGAATTTTTTGCAGGTAGGGAATAAGCACCTTTTTTTCTTCTTCAGGAAGTTCTTCTGCTTCCACCTGGTAAATGAACAAACGCACAATGTAAAAGAGACCGGCAAACCAGGTCACCATAAAAATAATATGCAGTGCTTTAATCGCGTCGTAACTCATGGAATACGGCAAAGGTAAAAATTTCTAGCCCTTTTGTTCGGAGGTGGCGATGAACTCAGGTATCTTTGCAGCATGAAATCGAAATCTCCCGCCAATAAGCGCAGCAAAACACCAAAGGATACCCTTGCGGTGACAACCAAAATCGTATTGCCTAACGATACCAATACACTTGGAAATCTCTTCGGTGGACAATTGCTCGCATGGATGGATGAAATTGCAGCCATTTCTGCACACCGCCATTGCAAACGCGTGGTTGTGACAGCTTCTATTTCCAATGTAAGTTTCAACAGTCCGATTAAGCATGCCGATATCGTTACGCTCGAAGCCAAAGTTTCCCGTGCCTTCACTTCATCAATGGAAGTAGTGGTAGATGTATTTGTTGAAGACAATGTCACCGGAATTCGTACCAAGTGTAATGAAGCCATTTATACCTTTGTTGCAGTCGATCAAAACGGTGCGCCAATTGAAGTTCCTGAGCTTACACCGGAAACAGATGAAGAAATCAAACGATACAATGGAGCATTGCGTCGTCGACAATTATCCCTCATTCTCGCCGGAAAAATGAGTCCGGACGAAGCCACCGAATTACGTGCACTTTTTATCAAAGACTAATGGCTCTCACCAATAACGATATTCTTCGAAAGCTCCGCATTGCCTTGCAGTTGCGCGATGAAGACATAGTACATATTCTGGAGCTTGCCGAATTTAAAATGAGTAAAAGCGAAATCAACGCATTATTCAGAAATGAAAACCATCCCAAGTTTGTGCCTTGTGGCGATCAGTTGTTGCGAAATTTTCTCAATGGCTTGATCATTTACAAGCGCGGAAAAAAGGAAGGTGTGTCTTTAGAGGAATAACTCCTCGGATGCTTCTGTAATGGCTTTGTCGGGGATTCCCAACATGCATTGAAAATGTTTTTTCGGACATTCCGCATGACCAATTTTCGAGCAGGGTCTGCAGTGCATTTCCTTGTTTTCGATGATGCGGTATAGATCCTTTTCCTGCGGTAGATAGGGGTACATACCGAATTCAGGAATCGTGTTCCCCCAAACCGAAACTATTTTTTTATGAAAAGCGGCAGCGATGTGCATGAGTCCGGTGTCGTGTGAAATCACTACTATTGCTTGTTTTACCAGCGATGCTGATCCATACAAATCGAATTTTCCGCAAGCGTTAAAAATGCGTTCCGGCGCTATAGCAGCAATTTTTTTACCGGCAGCTGCGTCTTCTTTTCCTCCCAACAATACGATGGGATGCGGTATTCCTGCACAAATGCTTGCTATTTTTTCTGCAGGTAAACGTTTTGTGGCGTGCTGTGCGCCAATGGCAAAAGCAACATAACCTTGATGTAAAAACGCCGGTAGGGAATTCATTTGAATTTCTTTATCCTCAGGAATGAAAAAATCCAATCCTTTTAAGTCATTCTTCACCCCTAGGTGCGCAACAGTTTCGAGGTAGCGATCGACAATATGAACCTTAGGAAGAACCGTTGATTTAAAGATTACTTTTTTCCATTTCGCAAAGTTCAATTTGGAAAAAGAGCGCGAAGGTTTGCGCAATGCCATTTTCACACGAAAGGACCTTAAGTTGCGGTGCAAGTCGATGATGAGGTCGAAATTTTCTTTTTTTAATTCAGGCAATACTTCGGTAACCTCCTTATCAAAAAACCAACAACGCGAAATGTGCGGGTTATGCTCTACCACACTGTGAAAAGAGGATTTGGTAAGAAAATGTACCTCCGCGTTTTTTTGTTCATGCAAACAACGCATCACCGGTGTAGTTAGCACGATGTCGCCAATGGAACTGAAACGGAGTACAAGAATTTTCATCCTTTTGCAAAGAAAGGCTTTTCCTAAAAACAAAAAACCCATTGACAGTGCCAATGGGTTTTCGAAGAAACGATAAGGTGATTAGTTTACTTTAAAGTAAGTTTTGTCGCCATCAGAATCTTTCACCCACAATTCATCCATTGTTAGACGAAGAATGGTTACAGTACTTGTAATCCCGGCAACAACAGTAGAAATGGTTTCTTTTCCGCTACCAAATTCCCAAGTACCGGTTACTGACGCGCCACCACTAGATAAAGTTAGGGTGCCATCTTTTTCGTAGGTCCAAGTGGCTTCGTTTGCTCCTGCATTGTATTCAATACCGGATGATAGGATGTACTTCTCAGGAGCCCAAGTTTGACAAAGGCGTGCTTTTTTAGAACGCACGGAAAAGCTTCCGTCTTCATACTTAGAGCAAGAGCTCAGGGTAAGGGTCATCATGGCGATAGCAATCAGACCAAATCCAAAGATTTTTTTCATAGGTTTTTTGTTTTTTTTAGATCGACCAAATTAAACAAATTCCATGCCTAAATAGCCTTATAGAAGAGAAAAATAGCGGTTTGCAATAGATTTTGTGACTGAATCGGTTCAGTTTGATTGGATTTCATGCATTCGCTTTTGCACTTAACTTTGTGTTATGTTTATCGACACCCATGCGCACCTTTATGCCGAAGAATTTGATCAGGACCGCGAGGCCATGTTGCAGCGCGCAAGAACATCTGGACTAAGTCATTTGTTTTTGCCCAACATCGATCGCGATTCCATCGAACCCATGCACCGCCTCTGTGATGCCCATGCCGATTGGTGTTTCCCCATGATGGGACTGCATCCTTGTTCGGTAAATGCATCGGTCGAAGAAGAGTTGGCCATTTGCAAACAATGGCTGGATCAACGTAAATACGTGGCCATTGGTGAAATCGGCATCGACTTGTATTGGGACAAAACCTTTTTTGCCGAGCAGCAATATGCTTTCAGAACCCAGATTCAATGGGCCAAAGAAAGAAGTTTACCCATTGTCATTCACGCCCGCGATTCATTTTCCGAATTATTTGAAATCGTGGATGAACTTAACGATGAGCGACTAAAAGGAATTTTCCATTGCTTTACAGGCGATGAAAGTCAGGCTAAGCACATCCTCAATTATGGTGGTTTTCTGTTGGGAATTGGAGGTGTAGTCACCTTTAAATCATCAACATTACCTCAGGTTTTAAAGCATGTTCCTTTGGAAAAACTCGTGCTTGAAACCGATTCGCCTTATTTGGCGCCCGTTCCGCATCGTGGCAAAAGAAATGAACCATCGTACCTCACGGCAATGGCTTCAAAACTTTCCGAAATCTACGAGCGACCCATCAAAGACATTGCAGAAATCACCTCTTCCAATGCCTTGCGCATGTTTGGTTTGCCATTAAATTTGCAGGCATGAAAGCAGCACGGATTCTTCTCATCTACACAGGCGGAACCATTGGCATGATGGAAGATCCGGAAACGGGACAACTACGTCCCTTTAATTTCGAGCACTTGTCTGCACAGGTTCCTGAATTGAAAAAATTCCCCATCGAGTTGGTCGGCCACTCCTTCGAAAAACCAATAGATTCCAGCGATATGCGACCGGAAATCTGGGTTAAACTCGCCGGATTGATTGCTGCACAAATGGATGCCTATGATGGATTTGTTGTCCTGCACGGCTCCGATACTATGGCCTTTACGGCATCTGCATTGAGTTTTATGCTCGATAACCTTGCAAAACCGGTTATTTTAACCGGATCTCAATTGCCCATTGGAACCATTCGCACCGATGGCAAAGAAAATTTGCTCACCGCTATTGAAATCGCCGCCGCAAAAAATGAAAAGGGACAACCCATGGTTCCCGAAGTTGCGGTGTATTTCGAGTATCGCTTGCTGCGCGGGAACCGCACGAGTAAAGTTAGCGCCAATCATTTCAATGCCTTCTCCTCCGGAAATTACCCGATGCTCGCAGAAGCTGGGATAAAAATCGATTACGACTTGGCTGCTATTCGTCCATTGCCTCGGGAAGCCTTCCATTTACGTACCGAACTAAACACCAATATCGCTTTGCTGAAATTGTTCCCCGGTATTGGAAAACCTTTTGTGGATGCTGTATTAGGCATGCCCGACCTCAAAGGGGTGATATTGGAAACTTTTGGTTCAGGAAACGCTACCACCGAAAGCTGGTTCATTGATGCACTGGAAAAAGCAATTCAGCGAGGAGTTGTAGTGCTGAACATTACCCAATGTTTTAGCGGCAGCGTCGTTCAAGGAAAATACGAAACCAGTTCAGCCTTTAACCGCATTGGGGTTTTGTCGGGGCACGATATGACCACTGAGGCTGCGGTTACCAAAATGATGGCCGTACTTGGAAGACATAGTGATTTTGCTGAAATCCGTAAGGCTTTGGCGATTAGTTTGAGCGGAGAGGTGACCGTTCCCGCAGAATAATGCTCCTTTAATCCAAAAAACATTTTCAACACCCCTGATTATCTGCCGGAATCCCGCAAACATTAATATTTAAGTAATCTTCCTTTTTTGTTTGTCTGAGTTATTTTTTTGTAATTTGCCGACCTGTTTTGAAAAAAGCGGAACAGGAGAGATGTCCGAGTGGTCGAAGGAGCACGCCTGGAAAGTGTGTATACTCCAAAAGGGTATCGAGGGTTCGAATCCCTCTCTCTCCGCAAGAAGGTATGGAAACTTCGGTTTTCATGCATCTGAAAAGGAGCAACGTAAGTCCGTTTCTAACCATGAACCGACCGTTGCTTCAGATTCAGGACAAGTTTAACATTGTAAACACTAAAAACTAGGCATACAAGTTCTCTTAATTAATCGGATAAAAACATGAAAAAGATCCTTTCACTGATTGCCCTTTCGGGTGTTCTCCTTTTCGGAGCTCAAAACCTGTCCATGGCTCAAGGCACCGACACTGCCTCTGCTGTTGCTGATTCTACTGAAACAACAACTGTTGTTGAAGAAGAAAAACAAGTTCCTGCAAAACCGGAAACGGACACTGCTTCCGCTAAGGCTACAGTTTCTCTTCACCAAACCCTTAAAGAAAAATTCATTGAAGGTGACCCAATCTGGATGGCTCCCGTATTGATCTGTTTGATCCTCGGTCTTGCTATCGTTATTGAGCGTGTAGTTTATTTGAATATGGCTACTACCAACTCTGAGAAGCTTCTTGCAAAAGTTGAAGCTGCACTTCAGTCAGGTGGTGTTGAAGCTGCTAAAGAAGTTTGCCGCAATACCCGCGGTCCGGTTGCTTCTATTTTCTACCAAGCATTGCTTCGCGTGGAAGAAGGTCCGGACAACGTAGAAAAAGCGATCGTTGGTTACGGTGGAGTTCAAGCCGGTCAGCTCGAATCAGGTCTTACCTGGATCTCTCTCTTTATCGCTCTTGCTCCGATGCTCGGATTCCTTGGAACTGTAATCGGTATGATTCAGGCCTTCGATATGATTGCTATTGCAAAAAACATTTCTCCTGATATCGTAGCGAGTGGTATTAAAGTGGCACTCTTGACAACCGTAGCAGGTTTGATCGTTGCGATGATCCTCCAGTTGTTCTACAACTATCTTCTTTCAAAAATCGACTCCATCGTGAACGATATGGAAAATGCTTCCATCTCTATCATGGACGTTCTTTTGAAGCACAAAGTATTTGGTTCTAACTAATCAATTCAATACTGAATTGTTATGAGTGAAAATTTAGTAAAACAAATTTCCGGCGGACTGAGAATCGTGCTCATGATTTTGGGTGTGGTTTTCGGAGTCATGATCATCATGAATGGTGGTTATGCCAAGCCGCTCGAGCCAAAAGATTTGGCAGTTCCTGAAGGAACCATCGAAGAGAACATCACGGCGTTTGAAAAAATTGCCGGTGAAACCAAAGACGAAGAAGCTAAGAAAGAAGTTGAGGAAAAGATTGAGTACCTGAAAGGGACCATCAGCCTCAATTCCAAAGTAAGTTCTGCATTGAACATTACGTATTGGATTCTTTTGCTCGCATTTGGATTCACAGTTGTATTCGCGGTAGCCTTGCTTGCATTAAACCTCAAGTCAAATTTGGGCGCCCTTGCCGGGATGGCTGTATTTGCCGTGATCTGTTTAATCTCTTATTCAATGGCCAAAGGTGATGTTCCTGATTCATGGGCTTACAAAAACCCTGATTTTTTCAACGCAGGAACTTCCTTCTGGACAGATGCAGCTCTGAACCTCATGTACATCACAGGTCTACTTTCTGTGATTGGTATTGTTGGCGGAGTTATCTGGAGTACGATCAAGCGTTATGCTTAAAACTAGTTTGCTATGGCAAGAAAATTAGAAGAAATCAACGCAGGTTCCATGGCGGATATCGCCTTCCTGTTGCTCATCTTCTTCCTGGTGACCACCACTATGGATTCGGATGAGGGTATCGTGCGTATCCTTCCGCAGGCCACTCCGCCGGATTGGGTGCCTCCACCGATTGAGATTCATGAACGTGATGTTTTTGAAATCAATGTAAATGCACAGAACTTACTACTTGTAGAAGGTGAGTATATTTACATGGACCAATTGGAAGACCTGACCTACGATTTCTTGACCAATTATAACAACAAGGCTAATTTGCCTCAAATGATTGAGGTTGACCAGGCTTTTTGTAATAATAAAATCTCAGAAATTAGAAACAACTTAGCTACCACCCCTAATCTTGATGAAACGACGGAAAAGTTTTACGAAAGTGAAATCAAGTATTGGGAGTCTAAAAAGGAAGCGGTGAATGTTGCCGGAAAATTCAGGACCTTGCCTAAAATGGCAGTAATCTCCCTGCGTAACGACAATGGGACATCTTACGACACTTATGTGCAGGTTCAAGACTGTATTCAGTCTGCCATCAATCGTTTGCGTAACGAGTGGTGCCGAAAGATTTACGGAAAAGACTTTACCGATTTGCGCGAAGACATTTCTGATGATCAAGAGAAAATAAAAATTATTCGTGCCATTGTTCCTCAAAACATCATTGAGCGTCAACCGAAAAATCTTGGTCGCTATTAATTTTAAGTACTAGCATTATGTCAAAATTTAAAAAAGATAGTGGTGGTTCAGCACCTGCGATTTCAACCGCATCTTTACCCGATATCGTGTTCATGCTTTTGTTCTTCTTCATGGTGACTACCGTTATGAAAGAACAGGACATTATTGTTGATGTTTCTAAGCCGGAAGCGTCTGCCATTACCAAATTGCAGAACAAATCATTGGTGGACAATATCTACATTGGTGTTCCTATGAATGCGCCTGCAGGATCATCACCACGTATCCAAACCGATGACCAACTCTTAAACAGTGCGGTTCAGGTGCAGGATTTTATCAAGAAAAAGCGTCCGCAAAGAGACCCTGAAGACCTTGATAAGGTGGTAACTTCACTCAAGGTGGATAAAGAGACACCAATGGGTATCGTTACTGCAGTTAAGCAGGAGTTGCGTAATGTTGATGCACTTAAAATCAACTATTCCGCAGTTGCCAAAAGTAAAAAGACAAAATAATCAGATTCAGTTACTGAATCCCTTTTTTCCGATTAAGAACATGGATCCCGCAAGGATGAGGAAACTCAACACCAGCGGGATTGCTGTTTCTATGGAGCTTCCAAATGAATTCCATCCTGCATCCAGCCATCCATGGTGCGTGCCGAAAAGAAGAAGCACAGCCAAGGCATTGTTGAGAAAATGCAAAAGGATATTGGACCAAATACTTCCTGTCCACCACATCACATAACCTAATAGTGCGCCCAACAGAAACCTGGGTATGAAGCCCGACATTTCCATGTGCATGTAACTGAAAATGGCAGCAGAGATCCAAATGGCGAGATGACGGTTACGAAAAGCTTCGGCAAAAACACTTTGCAAAGCTCCTCTGAAAAGCAATTCTTCGCAAACGGCAGGCAAAACGGCAAGAATAAAAATCATGATAAGAAAATCCATCCCGCTCCATGCACCCATCATGGTGTTTACGATACCTGCATTCCGAATATTTTGTTCTGACCAGGATTGAATGGTATCCGGATTTGAGGCCATTGAAGCATTGATTTCTTTAAAAAAATTTACCGGTGCTTGCATGGAAAGCGCCATAACAACGAGCAAACCGATTTGAAGTAGCGTGTTTTTTTTAAGGGGTAAATTGTTTTTGATATCCCCCTTGGTAAGGTAAATAAACAAAAGCGCAGGAATAGCCCAGAATCCGATTTGTTGGATGACGGTGGCAATTCGTGCCGCGTTGATGTAATTCGTTTCACCGGATTTACTCAGGATAAAGGGATCTTCCATCATGTCGATACCCCATAAAGCTTTCAATAAGCCTGCGGTAATTGCTGCAATCAAAACCATGAATACAGCCAAAATGACCATAAGCACCACAACCTTGTATGAAGGATTCAATTCCTTGAGTCGCATATTTCCTACCTTTGTATTTCGTGGTAAAGATAGCCAATATCGAATTGGGAGAATTCCCGCTTTTGCTTGCGCCAATGGAAGACGTAAGCGATCCTCCGTTTCGTGCTTTGTGTAAGCAACACGGAGCCGATTTGATGTATACCGAATTTATTTCTTCCGAAGGTTTGATTCGTGATGCATGGAAAAGCCGCAAGAAGTTGGATATTTTCGAATACGAGCGGCCAATCGGAATACAAATTTTTGGAGGCGAAGAATCCAGCATGGTGCAGGCTGCACAAATTTGTGAAGGAGCCAATCCCGATTTAATTGACATCAATTATGGATGTCCGGTAAAGAAGGTGGTTTGCAAAGATGCAGGTGCCGGAATACTGCAAAACATCCCGAAAATGATTCGCCTAACCGAGGCTGTTGTAAAAGCCGTAAATAAGCCGGTTACCGTAAAAACACGATTGGGTTGGGACGATAATTCCAAAAACATCCTTGAAGTGGCAGAACGCTTGCAGGATGTTGGTATTAAAGCATTGAGCATACATGGTCGCACCAGAAGCCAGATGTACAAAGGAGAAGCCGATTGGACTTTAATCGGAGAAGTGAAAAACAATCCTCGTATTCAGATCCCGATTTTTGGAAATGGTGATGTGGATTCCCCCGAAAAGGCGCTTGAAATGAAGCACAAATATGGTGTTGACGGTATCATGATTGGTCGTGCCAGTATTGGTTATCCATGGATTTTTCGTGAAGTAAAACATTACCTCAAAACAGGAGAAATGCTTGCGGCTCCAACCATGCAGGAACGAGTTGAAGCGGCGAGGGAACATCTTAGTTTGTCGCTCAAATGGAAAGGTCCGCGCGAAGGTGTGGTGGAAATGCGTCGTCATTATGCCAATTATTTCCGCAACATTCCGCATTTCAAAGAATACCGTCATAAGTTGGTTACCTTACTTCAGCCCGACGAAATCATGCTGGTGCTCGATGAAATTGCCGGATTGCAATTCGCTTGATTTCTTTGCCCGCTTTTGAGTTTGGTGCATTTCCTTTTTCTAATTTTGTAGTCTCATGTCCAGCATACGCCAGCAAAAAGTTTCTGCGCTTCTTCAAAAGGAACTCGGAACATTCTTCCAAAGGGAAAGTCATACGTACTTCGGAGGAGCAATGATTACGGTGACTATCGTCCGCGTATCGCCCGACTTTGCTTTAGCGAAAGCGTATTTGAGCATTTACGGCGGACCTGATCGTCATGAGGTGTTCAATTTCATTTGTTCTCAGGCAAAAGAGATTCGCTATAAAGTGGGTCATTCCATTGGTAAACAAATGCGCATTGTTCCGGAGTTTGCATTCTACCTGGATGATTCTTTGGATTATGCAGAAGGGATAGATAAGTTGTTGAAGAAATAATCATGGACTACGACCCCATAAAGGATTCGCTTAGCAGTGTTTTTAATAAGGAACCTTTCCTCAGGAAAATGTTTTATTTCTTGTTGGACCTTATGTTGTTGCGCACTTGGCACATTCACCGTGAATTGCGGAAATGGAGAAAAACAGCACCTGCGCAAGTACATATTCTTGATGCAGGAACCGGATTCGGTCAATACTCTTGGTTTTTGCATAAAATGAACCCGGCCTGGAACATTTTAGGTTTGGATGTAAAACGCGATTATGTCGCAGAGAACAATCAGTTTTTTCGCGGACAAGGTGCTTCCAATGTGTATTTCCGCACAGAAGATTTAGTGCAGTACCATCAGTCGGCTTCTTTCGATTTGGTGCTTTCGGTAGATGTGATGGAACATATTGAAGAAGATCGTAAAGTCTTTTCCAATTTTTTCAATTCCCTGCGTGAAGGTGGAGTGTTATTAATCAGCACGCCATCCGACAAAGGGGGGTCGGGTGTGAAAAAGAAAGGTGATCAATCCTTTATTGGCGAGCATGTGCGTGATGGTTACAATGCAGCGGAAATCAAAGAAAAACTTAAGACTGCAGGATTTTGCAAGGTAAAAGTGCATTATTCGTATGGTATCCCCGGAAAACTTGCATGGAAAATGGCAATGAAGTGGCCAATGAAGATGATGGAAGCTACTATGGCATCCGTTATTATTCTTCCCTTTTATTACCTTCTTTTTATGGTTCCTATTCTGGTTTTGCATTATATGGATACCTACACCCCGCACCGTTCGGGCACCGGACTTATTGTGAAGGCTGAAAAGCACAGCAACAAATCCTGCGAAGAGGTGGAAAAGTCCTGTCGCGTATGCTGATTTAGGCTAAATTGCGATTCTGAAAACGGCATTTTTCATAGCAAAGCGTTACCTCTTTTCCAAGAAGTCCACAAATGTCATCAACATCATTTCCGGGATTTCTGTGGGTGGCATTGCCATTTCCGTGGCCGCCATGATCATTATTCTTTCGGCAATCAACGGATTGGAAGGACTTGTGGAAACCTTGTCTTCCAAAATTGACGCAGACATTCGCATTACTCCCGTTAAAGGAAAAACGTTCGACGGAAAAACTTTTCCATTTGAAAAAGTGCGTCAAACACAAGGTGTAGAACATTTATCTCCGGTCGTTGAAGAATTGTGCATTGTAAAATACAACGAACGTTTTGTGCATGCTTTGCTGAAAGGAGTTGAGGACGAATATTTATTGGTTTCGGATGTTGGTCAGCACATGGAAGACGGAAGTGTGAAAGTGCGCGAAGGTGATTTTTATTTTTGCAGCATGGATGTGGAAGTAGCTGCAGCGCTTGAGTTGTACGTGAATCCTCGTCCCGGTGAATTCGAAAATGTCACCTTGTTTGCTCCGGTGCGCGCAAAAAAATTCAAAGTCAATTCCACACCCTTCAACAAACAAACCATTTTTCTTTCGGGTGTTTTCAATGTGAATTCGGATGATGAATTAAAACCTGTGGTGGTTGCGCGGGAATTGGCAGCTTCGATGCTGGAGTATGGAGATGAGGTTTCTGCTATCGAAATGTCGCTGAAAACAGATGCAGATCCCGATCTGGTACGCACAGATTTGATGAAGATTTTAGGAGATGGTTTTGAGGTAAAAACGCGTTACATGCAAAATGAAATGCTTTACAAAGTCAGTCAATCGGAGAAATTCTTTGTTCTTGCCATGCTCACTTTTGTATTGATGTTAACAGCATTCAACATCCTTGCATCGCTTACCATGTTGGTAATCGACAAGAAAAAAGATATTTCTGTTTTGCGGAGTATGGGAGCAAACAATGCTTTTATCCGAACGATATTTTTCAGCGAGGGAATACTCATTAATCTTTTCGGTGCGCTTATTGGACTGGTGATTGGCGGAGGTGTGGTGTTGCTGCAAATTTTTTTCCATCTCATTCCATTGGAAGATTCGGTGATAGAATATTATCCGGTGGCTTTGAAAGCGAGTGATTTTGTTTGGATTTTCGCCATTGTTTTTGCGGTCGGTGCGGTATGCTCCTATTTTCCTGTGCGCTACCTCGTACGTCGTCATCTTCATTCATCGCTCTAATTTCCCTAACTTTATCGAATGAAAACCTTTTTCATTGCGCTTCGCTACACCAGAGGATACGGCTTTTATGCTGCAATGAACATTGTGTTCAATATTCTGTCGGCGGTTTTTAATTTGCTGTCGCTGGTACTTTTCATCCCCTTTTTAAAACTCATTTTTACTCCTGTTGAAGGAGTTGCGGCCACCAAATCCAATTCGGGTTTCGACTTGAATGCTTATTTCGATGGTTTCATGCAACAACTGATTCTGGACCACGGAAAAGTTGGAGCATTGTTTTACATCTGCATCATTATTTTATGCTTGTTCTTTTTGAAGAATGTCACCCGCTATCTTGCGATGTATTTTCTTGCTGTTATCCGTAACGGTGTTGTGCGTGACATCCGCAATCAATTGTTCGACAAACTCCTCGCGCTTCCATTGGGATATTATTCCGAAGAACGCAAAGGCGATTTGCTCACCCGTGTAGGAAGTGATGTTTACGAAATTGAACTTTCGGTAATGAGCACGCTTGAACTCATTTTCAGGGAACCATTTACCATTCTCATTTTTCTTGGATCGATGATCTTGATCAGTCCTTCGCTCACCATGATTTCCTTGGTATTGATGCCTTTGAGTGCTCTGGTCATCGGAAGGGTTGGAAAAAGTTTGAAAAGGACTTCAAAAAAGGGACAAGCAAAACTTGGTGAAGTAATGGCCGCAGTCGAAGAAACCTTGGGAGGTTTGCGCATCATTAAATCTTTCACTGCAGAAAATGAAGTGCGCGAACATTTCCGAAAACAAAACGACGACTTTACACGACTGAGCACACGTCTCTACCGCAAGCGCGATTTGGCATCTCCTTTATCCGAATTTTTGGGAAGTATTGTCATGATTGCCATGGTATGGTTTGGCGGAAAAATGATTTTGCAAGGCGAAGGCGCTGCATTGGAAGGCGAAGACTTCATCACTTTTATCATTGTTTTTTCGCAGTTGTTGCGACCCATTCAAGGCATTGCATCAGCCAATTCCAATATCAACAAAGGACTGGCATCTATTGATCGTGTGAACCACATTTTGCATGCAGAAGATAAAATCACTGAAAAAGAAAATGCACTAACTGTATCCGGATTTGAACGAGATATTGTTTTTCGTGATGTATCATTTTCCTATACCGATCGTAGCGTTTTGCAAGACGTTTCCTTCACGATTCAAAAAGGCAAAACCATTGCATTGGTTGGTCAGTCAGGCTCAGGGAAATCCACCATTGCCGATTTGCTTCCGCGTTTTTATGATGTGAAAGAAGGCGCAATTTTGATCGATGGAAAAGACCTGCGCGATTTGAAATTACGCGACCTGCGCAAATTGTTGGGCATGGTTTCGCAAGAATCGATTTTGTTCAACGAAAGTGTTTTACACAATATTGCATTAGGTGATCCGCAACCCGATCGTGCAAAAGCCATTGAAGCAGCGCGTATTGCCAATGCGCTCGAGTTTATTGAAAAACTGGAAGGCGGACTCGATGCCAATATCGGCGAACGCGGTGGAAAATTATCGGGCGGACAACGTCAACGTTTGGCCATTGCAAGAGCAGTGTATAAAAATCCGCCGGTGCTTATCCTCGACGAAGCAACTTCTGCATTAGATACTGAATCGGAGCGTTTGGTGCAAGATGCTTTAAACAAACTGATGCAAAACAGAACTACTTTGGTGATTGCTCATCGTTTGTCCACCATACAACATGCCGATGAAATTTTGGTATTGCAGGAAGGCAAAATAATTGAACGTGGAAATCACAATTCGCTTTATAGTGCCAATGGTGTTTACCGGAAGCTTTGTGATATGCAATCGTTCGTTTAATCGAAAAATATGTCGATACTGAATGAACTTTCTTCTTCCCTCGGAATAAGAGGAAATGAAGCAAATAAAGCAGTGGCCAAAAAATGCCTTGAGCATCCGGAATATTTAAAAGACTTACTGCCGGTTTTGTGTGGAAAAGACAAAAACATCGCTGCAGATGCTGCTGAGGTGATGACGGAAGTGAGCAATGTTCGCCCGGACTTGGTTGCGCCTTATGCGAAATATCTGGTTCAACTGGTGCATCATAAAAACAACCGTACCCGTTGGGAGGCTATGCATGCCATCGCTAATGTTGCCCATTTGCAGAAGGTCCTATTGCAAAGTTTGTTGCCCGATTTAGTAGATATCGTTGAAAAAGATGCAAGCATTATTGTGCGCGATTATGCCGTTGATGCGGTTTCCGGATTTGCTTCTTGTGATGCTTCAACTGCAAAAGAAGCTTTTCCTGTGTTACTGCAATTGTTGCGTGCACAAGAAGAACGTCATGCAGGCAGAGCGCTCGAAGGATTGATTCGTGTGGTTGCACTTCAACCGGGATTTAAAAAACAAGTTGCACCGATTGCAGAGGAATTCTCTCAAAATAAAAAAGCCGCTGTGGCCAAACTCGGAAAAAAGCTATTGAAAAATTGTCAGTGACAATTGCATGCGGGGTCCATATGCACTTTGGCATGTGGCACTAATGCGCGAATTCGGTCCTGTTCTTTTTGGTTGAACTGAATGTTCCGCAAATCAAGCTCTTTGAGGGCTTTCAGGTTTTTTAATTCATCGGGAATGATAAACAAATTGTTGTCCCACAAATCAAGGTATTCCAGGTTAACAAGTTTTCCGATTTCTTTGGGAATGACTTCTATTTCATTCTGATTCATGATCAAGGCACGCAACTCCGTAAGTTGACCGATGCTTGTGGGAATGTCATGTATTTTATTGCGCGACAGATTTAGGATACGCAGGTGTTTGAGGTTTCCGATTTCATCGGGAATCACTTTGATTTTGTTTCTGCTCAGATCCAAAGCCATCAGATTTTTGAACTTCAGAATTTCCATGGGGAATTCGGTAAGGTCCTGTTTGCTGAGTTTTAGCTTGTAAACCTGATCCGGATTTTTGAGGGCTGATTCTAACGATGTATAAGTTTTCATAGAATCTAGTGCCGATGGATCTATAGGTTGAGCCTGACTCAGGCTTGCGCTAAAAATCAGAACCAACAGGAAAAACAAAAAATTCTTCATCATGCTAATAGCTTTTGAGCATTCATTTTATCGCTGTGCAATTGTGCTTTCAACGCCTCCAGTCCGGCAAACTTTTGCTCATCACGGAGTTTTTCTATGCATTCAATACGAATCACTTCGTTGTATAGGTTTTCATTGAAATCAAACAAATGCACCTCTACCGATTTTTCTTCAGGGTGTAACGCATTAACGGTGGGTTTATTACCAATGTTCATCATCCCTCCAAAAACCTTGCCTTTGTAATAAGCCTTAACCGCATAAACGCCATCGCCGGGGATTAATTTGTGACGATCGGACAATTGCAGATTGGCGGTTGGGTATCCGATGGTTCTTCCGATTTGTTTGCCTTGCACTACCAATCCGCTAAACCCGTATTGGTAACCCAGGTATTTCGCAGCAGTTTTGGTATCGCCTTCTTTGAGGGATTGTCGGATTTTGGTTGAACTTATGTTGACATCATCAATCATTCTTGCTTCAATTTCTTCAACTTCAAAATGAAACAATGGAGCCATTTCTCGTAGTTGGGTAATGGAACCTTCGCGGTTGCGTCCGAATTGGTGGTCATATCCAATCACGAGGCGATGAATGTGGAGTTGATTTACGAGGATGTCGCGTACGTATTCCAATGCTGTCAAACGGGAAAATGCCTTGGTGAAGGGAAACACAATGAGGTGGTCGACCCCTGCTTTTTCGAGCAATTCAATTTTTTCGCTTTGCGTACTGAGTAATTTCAGATTGGTATCATCCGGAAACAAAACCATCCTGGGGTGTGGGTAAAAGGTAAACACCACGGTTTCCCCATTGGTTTGCTGGGCGATTTCCTTGAGGCGGGAAATAATGGATAAATGTCCGCTATGCACCCCATCAAAGGTACCTGTGGTGATGACGGGTCGCCGGACTTCGCGGAAACTTTCGGGGCTGGTGTGAACTTTCACGTTGTTTTTCGATGAAGCCCTTGTTTTTCAGGCTGAATGCCTTTGGGACTGCTGTTCAAAATTAGGAAAATTTTTACTCTTCTTAGGGCGTTGTTTTTCAGAATAATCCTACCTTTGCGGCCATATTTAAGGATTCTTAATTCAAACAGCATAAAAATGGCGAACAAGGTTAATGGTAAGATCGCTCAGGTTATCGGACCTGTAGTCGACATTAGCTTCGAGAACGGTGTAAAATTGCCGAACATTCTCGATGCGGTCGAAGTTAAAAAAGACAATGGTCAGGTTGTTGTCTGCGAAGTTCAGCAGCACATCGGGGAAGACACTGTACGTGCCATCTCCATGGACTCTACCGATGGTTTCCGTCGCGGAATGCCTGCGCTTGCATTGGGTGCGCCTATTACCATGCCTGTGGGTGATGCCATTAAAGGTCGTCTTTTCAACGTGGTTGGAGATGCGATTGATGGTCTTGCTCAAGTAGATAAAACCGGTGGTTATTCCATTCACCGTTCTGCACCTCGTTTCGAAGACCTTTCTACTTCTACCGAAGTTCTTTTTACCGGAATTAAAGTTATCGACTTGATTGAGCCTTATGCAAAAGGTGGTAAAATTGGTTTGTTTGGTGGTGCCGGTGTAGGTAAAACCGTATTGATCCAAGAGTTGATTAACAACATTGCCAAAGGATACGATGGTTATTCTGTATTTGCCGGAGTTGGTGAGCGTACACGTGAAGGAAATGACCTTCTTCGTGAGATGATTGAAGCCGGTATCGTAAAATACGGTGAGAAATTTATGGAGTCGCTCCACCACGGTGGTTGGGACCTTTCGGGTGTAGGCGCAGAATTGCCTGAGTCGAAAGCAACCTTTGTATTCGGACAAATGAACGAACCTCCCGGAGCTCGTGCACGTGTTGCGCTTTCAGGTTTGACCATGGCGGAATATTTCCGTGATGGTGATGAGCAATCCGGTGGTCGCGATATCCTTTTCTTTATCGACAACATCTTCCGCTTTACACAAGCCGGTTCAGAGGTATCAGCACTTCTTGGTCGTATGCCATCTGCGGTAGGTTATCAGCCTACACTTGCTTCCGAAATGGGTGCAATGCAAGAGCGTATTACCTCTACAAAACGCGGATCCATTACCTCTGTACAAGCGGTTTACGTTCCTGCGGATGACTTGACTGACCCTGCTCCTGCAACAACCTTTGCTCACTTGGATGCTACAACCGTATTGAGCCGTAAGATTTCTGAGCTTGGTATTTATCCTGCTGTAGATCCATTGGATTCTACTTCACGTATCTTGACTCCCGAAGTTGTAGGTGCTGCGCATTACGAATGTGCTCAGCGCGTGAAAGAGATTTTGCAGCGTTACAAAGAACTTCAAGACATCATTGCGATTCTTGGTATGGACGAACTTTCTGATGAAGATAAAAAAGTCGTTCACCGTGCACGTCGCGTTCAACGTTTCCTCTCTCAGCCTTTCCACGTAGCAGAACAATTCACCGGATTAAAAGGTGTAATGGTGCCCATCGAAGAAACCATCAAAGGATTTAACATGATCCTCAATGGCGATGTTGATGAATATCCTGAAGCTGCTTTCAACTTGGTAGGTACCATTGAAGAAGCCATTGAAAAAGGTAAAAAACTTGTGGCTGCTGCCCAATAATAGGTAACAAGGCTCGAATCGTTTGCGGTTCAGCATAAAAACAAACGGCTATGCAAGTAGAAATTTTATCTCCCGACACCAACCTTTATTCCGGAGTTGCCAATTCGGTTGTGCTTCCCGGAAAAGATGGTTCGCTTGGTATTCTCGAAAACCACGCCCCTTTGATTTCCATCCTCAAAAAGGGTACAATTCGTTTGGGTAGTGCTGAAGGAGAGAAAACCTTCGAAGTAAATGGCGGTGTCGTAGAAGTCAATAACAACAAAGTCATCATTCTCGCCGAATGATGCTCAAATACTGAAAAGAAGCCCCGGAATGACCTTCCGGGGTTTTTTGTTTGCGGTCTGTTGAAGCAACCTGCATTTCACTAACTTTGAAAGACAAATCCTTATAGTATGAAATCATTTCGCGCTTTCCTTTTTGCAGGAATTTCTTTTAGTCTTTTGCTTAGTTCATGCGGGTCGGAACCCGTGAAAGTGGAAGAGAAAGTAGTCGTTAAAACCGACACGGTGGTTGTAACCGAATCAGCGCCGAAAGATTCTTTTATGGTTTTCGGACATCTTGAATTTCCTTCGCTGGATGGTTTAACCATTTCCGCATCAAGTTTCGAAATGATTCCTTCGGAACAATACATCGTGCTTTGTCACCAAGCCGGTTATAGCCGTGGAGAATACCGTGAGATTGCACGCGAACTCAACAAGTTAGGGTACAATTGTTTGGCCATCGATCAGCGTTCGGGTAAAGAATGCAACGATATGATCAATGAAACTGCACACCGTGCCAATAAAGAAAAAAAGAAAACAGACTATATGGATGCTGAACAAGACATTATCGCTGCAGTAGATTTTGTTTTCAATAAAACACAAAAGCCGGTGATCCTTTGGGGCTCTTCTTATTCAGCTTCACTTGCACTGAAAATTGCCAAAGGAAACGATAAAGTAAAAGCTGTTGTTGCCTTCTCACCAGGTGAATATCTGAAAGGAACAAAAGTGACTGAACTTGCTGCAGCACTTGATAAACCAGTGTTTGCCACAGGTGCAAAAAAAGAGATGAAAGACATTGAAACGCTTTTTACAGGAACAGCGGCCGATAAAAAAACCATTTTCTCACCTGCAGGTGAAGGTATTCATGGTTCATCTGCCTTGTGGACATCCACCGAAAACAATGCAGAATATTGGGATGCCGTGAAAGCGTTTTTATCTGCGCAGACTACTCCGGCAGTGCAGTAATGTAATGACATTCCGAAATGCCATACACGTGCTTTTTATAGCCTTGTATGGCATTTTTCTTTTGTTGATCATTTACATGGCATGGAAAGTCGTTGTCCTTCGTCATGAAGCCAATGGAGGTTCAAGTTTAGGTTTCGAAACTTTTGGATATGCTGTAATGACGGGCAGAATGGCAGTATATTCCATGTTGATTTTCCCCCTTTTTGCCGCGCGGCAATATTTCCAATTGTATACATCCATTCATCAAAAATCGCGGTGGATAGCCCTATCGCTTTTGTTGTTTTCGGTGATGTTTTGGATTTGGAGTGTGCAGTTGTTTCTTTCCCCTTCACACATCAGTTTTGATGAAGTGTTTTTTGCCTGGATCGCTTATGCTGTTATCGGCATGGTCTGTGAAATCTATGTTGCACGTCACGGCAGAAAACACCCGAAAATTTCCGACTCCGATATTTTGGATCATTTACCGGATTGAGTACCGACAAATTCCTTCAGGTAAAAAGGCTCAAAATAGGCCAGGTTTTCTACTTCGTTTTTTAACCATTTTGCATAGGCTAATGAGCCCATGTGGCGAGCATCAGGATGGATGTTTTCCAAATACCTGAAATTGGGATGTGAACCAAGAAGGTCAACACTTTTTGCGGCGCCATCACCAAAAAAACAACATACACCACTACTCAGATGATCTGCAAAAGAAGCATTGTCGAGGATTTTGGCTTCGAATGCATTCACCTGTACCAAATCGCTATTGTAAATGGTCGTGTAAACTTCCATGCGACGGGCATCGATCATGGGCATGTAAAAATCAGCATTAGGCATTTGGATTTTAGCCTCTTTGCTGAGCAGAAGCAACGTATCAATGGCAATGAAGGGAAGGTCTAAGGCGTAGGCTAAACCTTTTGCTGCACTTACACCAATGCGCAATCCGGTGTAGGATCCGGGACCGCGACTAATGGCAATGGCACCGAGTTCGGAGTATTGGAGCTTTGCTTCTTTCATCAATTCATCCAACAAGGGATGCAATCGTTCTGCATGCCTGAATTCTTCCGGAATCTCCAAACGATGGGCGAGAAGCTCTGTGCCTCTGAATAAAGCAATAGAACAAGCTTTGGTGGAAGTTTCGATGCAGACAATGGGCTTTTCCATACTCACCGCAAAGAAAGGGATTTTTAACCGTTTCAGGCAACCCGAATCGGGGCTCTCGTCTTAATGAAAAGAACACTACGCTTGAAAACAACGGGAAATTATGTTGAAGAGTGGTTTCTGGATGCCGATCGCGCTTTCGAGGAAGGTAATCTGGCAGAAGGAAAACGCATGCTGGAGGATATCCTTCGTGAGGAGCCTTCTTTTGGAAAAGCACATAACCATTTGGGTTGGCTGTATAAAACCAAATACATGGATTTTCGCCAGGCGGAAAAACACTTTAAACTGGCTTTGAAGTTTGAGCCTGAGTATCCCGCTACCTATTTAAATTACGCTTACCTGCTCAGAGATTTGGGTCGACTCAACGATTTGGAAGAGTTATTGTCGCGCGCCCTAAAAATGGAATCGACCATTAAATTTAAAGTGTACGACGAGTATGGCTCTTTGCATGAACTACGCGGAAACTACACGAAAGCCATTCATTACTATAAACTGGCCATTAGTTTGTGTTTGAATGATTCAGCCATTGCGGAGTTACGTAACCACATCAAGCGTTGCCGCAAAAAGCGTGGATTCCCTGCGCGTTTGCTGAATATTTTCAAGAGGTAAGGCATTCAATATTTATATTTGGACAAATGCCTGTTGTCCGCATCCTCTTTTTTTTCATCCTTTTTTCTTTTGCAAAGTATTCCTCTGCAATAGATACTGCGCGGATTCAAGTTGCCTTGATTATCGATGTGAGTACCAGCATGAATGGTTTGATCGATCAGGCGAAATCGCAATTCTGGAACATCAGCAATCAATTGCAGACACTACAAAAAAAGAACCATGCAGTGCAATTGGAGTTTGCTTTGGCTACGGTTGGGAATGCTGCGTATTATGAGGACTACAGCGTGTTTCTTCACAACGGATTTGTTTCGGATGCCGATAGTGTTTTTGAAAATTTATTGTCCTTAAAAACCTCAGGCTCGGATGAAAATTTTGGTTTTGCGATTCAGGTATTTTTAAAACATTTGAAATGGTCCGTAAAAAAATCGGATTTGCGACTCATTTTTGTCGCGGGTAACGAAGAATTCAATCAAGGTCCTGTCCCTTATCTTGGCATTATTCACGATGCTGCAAAAAAGGGAATAATAGTCAACACTATTTTTTGCGGACAACACCAACAAGGAATCGAGCTCCTTTGGAAAAGCGCAGCCAGAGAAGGTAAAGGGGAATACCATGCCATATTTCAGGATTCGGTTTCACCTGCAATAAGCACACCTTTTGATGCAAAACTGCGTGAATTGAACAACCAGTTAAATACGACCTATGTTCCTTTCGGGCAGGAAGGAAACTTGCAATTGGAACGGATGGTACGTTTTGATCAGCATGCAGAAATGTTAGGTGGTATGATGTTGTGCAATCGTTTACAGTTCAAATGCAACGCATCTTTTTTTCATCCTGCATGGGATTATATTGATGCCTGTCGTGATAATCCTGAATTTATCAAACAATCTTCCGACCTGGAACTACCGCCATTGCTCAAAGGCATGAATGAAGAAGAGCGCATGACATTCGTTAGAAAAAAAAGTGAACAGCGCGGAATGTACCGTGATGCTATTCAAACCTATACGGAACGGATGAAGGAATTTTTTCCTGCACAAAGCAACCGTTTGTTGCATGAAGTGATGTGGATGACCATTTTGGATCAAGCACGAAAAAAAGGCTTTACCGAAAAATAAAAACCCCTCGCTTTCGACGAGGGGTTTTTGCATTTAAAAAGTATGGTTTATACGTGACCTTGACCAAGCATTGCTTCAGCCACTTTCACGAATCCGCCTACGTTAGCACCTTTTACGTAATTGATGAAATCACCGTCTTTACCGTATTTCACACAAGTAGCGTGGATGCCTTTCATGATATTGTGCAAACGCTCATCAACCTCTTCTTTGGTCCAGCTCAGACGCAAAGAGTTTTGGCTCATTTCGAGACCTGAAGTTGCAACGCCACCTGCATTAGATGCTTTACCCGGAGCGTAGAGAATTTTCTTCGCAAGGAAAACGTTGATTGCATCGATGGTAGAAGGCATGTTAGCACCTTCAGCAACGCAATAGCAACCGTTTTTCACAAGGGTTTCAGCGTCTTTCTGAGTGAGTTCGTTTTGCGTAGCGCAAGGAAGAGCGATGTCGCATTTTTCACCCCATGGAGTTTTTCCTGCAACGTATTTCGCGTTTTTGTATTTCTTGGTGTATTCGCTGATACGACCACGCTTTTCGTTTTTAAGTTCCATAACGAAAGCAAGTTTCTTCGCATCAATACCGTCAGCATCGTAAACATATCCATCTGAATCGGACATGGTCACAACTTTAGCACCAAGTTGGATACATTTTTCAGCAGCATACTGAGCAACGTTTCCTGAACCTGAAACCACAACGGTTTTTCCTTTGAAATCTTTTCCGCGGGTAGCGAGCATTTCAGCTGCGAAATAAACGCAACCGTAACCTGTAGCTTCCGGACGAATCAATGATCCACCGAAAGTGATTCCTTTACCGGTAAGAACACCAGTAAATTCGTTACGCAGACGTTTGTATTGTCCGAACATGTAACCAACTTCACGTCCGCCAACACCGATATCACCGGCAGGAACGTCAGTATCTGCACCAATGTGTTTCGCAAGTTCAGTCATGAACGACTGACAGAAACGCATGATTTCGTTATCGGATTTTCCTTTAGGATCGAAGTCAGAACCACCTTTACCACCACCCATTGGGAGTGTAGTGAGTGAGTTTTTGAATACTTGTTCGAACGCGAGGAATTTCAAAACCGAGAGGTTTACGGTAGGATGGAAACGAATCCCTCCTTTGTATGGACCGATTGCAGAGTTCATCTGGATACGGAAACCACGGTTGATTTGCCAATCTCCTTTGTCGTCAATCCAGGGAACACGGAACATGATCACACGCTCAGGCTCGGCAATACGCTCGAGGATCTTAGCTTTGGCATATTTCGGGTTTGCCTCGATGTAAGGGATTACAGTTTCAGCAACTTCCTGTACTGCCTGAAGGAATTCAGGCTCATTTGGGTTCTTTGCTTTCACCATGTTCATGAAAGCTTCCACCTTAGCATGTGTGGAAGACCCATTCTTTGAAGCCGGTTTTGAAGCGGCCTTTTTTGTAGCTGTTTTTGTAGCCATAGTAGATCTTTATAAGGTGCTCAAATGTATATAATTTTTAAACTGATAAAACGAAAATCGTGAAAAGCATTTTTGCTATTAATATAATGATTTTCAATTCGTTACAAGGACAGCGAATTTGTTTTCAGGGAAATTCGACCGATGTGCCCGTAACCCAAATGAGTTTTTTGCTTATGAAGATAAACAAGCCATTTTTCCGGTAAAGCATTGGAAAAAGGATTCATGATTCAAACGAAAAAACATGAAACAACACCTACACATTTTTTTGACATGCCTGGTTTTTGGAAACGCGATGGTCTCCAATGCTTCAAGCAAAATTGATTTTACAACTAAGGATTTAGTTGATCGTTGGATGAAAAAAATTCCTGGAAAAGTGGTTTGCGATAAAGCCTATTGCAACAAACTTGCTCCGGACCAGAAACTTGATTCCATTAGTATTCCTGAGTTTTATATCATGAAAGGTGAAGTCACCAATGCCATGTACCTGTGGTTTACCGAAGAAATCAGAAAAAGCGGTGATTCCGATTCCTGGCGGAATGCATTGCCCGATACGTTGGTTTGGCGGGAAAAACTTGCATACAATGAACCTTATGTAGAGTATTATTTCCGCCATCCAGCGTATGCGAACTATCCGGTTGTTGGAGTGAGCTACAAGCAAGCAGAAACGTTTTGTGCATTTGCTACGAAATGGTACAATCAATTGCCCAAAAGAAAATTTAAAAAAGCGCGTTTCGATTTGCCTTCGGAGGCTCAGTGGATTTACGCTGCAGATGCCGGATCATCAAGGAAAATGTTTACCTGGAGCGGTGTGCACATGCGTAATGAAGAAGGAAAAATAATGGCAAATTATTACAGTGTTCCGGAACATGCTATGGTAAGAGATACTATAAATGGAAAACCGATTGTTTGCGTGGGCGCAACTGTAGAAGATCATTACGAGTATTTCCAGGGATATGATATTCTGGCGCCTTCTTTGTCGTATTTCCCAAATGAATTTGGCTTGCACAACATGTGTGGAAATGCTTCGGAATTTGTAAAAGGACAAAATTTCACCAAAGGTGGATCGTGGAGAGATACAGGATTTTATTTGCGCCTTGCGGTTCGTCAGGCTTACCAAAAGGAACAATCAGCATCTTCACAGCGCGGGTTCCGCATGATTATGGTAGTGGAGGAAGTGTGATTTAAATTCTTAATCCAATCACACACACATCGTCGATTTGTTCCAATGCACCTTTCCAGGAATCGAAAGCTTCGTTGATGAGTTTCTCTTGTTTGTAAAGAGGATCACCCCAGGATGATTTGAGCAAGGATTTGAACTGCGCGTATTTGAATTTTTTTCCTGAAGGTCCACCAAATTGATCGGCAAATCCGTCGGTAAAAAGGTAAATGCAATCGTTTTTCTGCAATTGCACGGAAGTCCTGGAATACTTGAAATCTTTGAGTTTGTAACCAATTGCTTTTTTGTCGGGCTTGATTTCCTTTACACCGGATGCATTAACCACATAAAGCGGATTGTATACTCCTGCGAATTCCAAAACGAGTTCTTTTTTGAAGATTTTGATCAAGGCCAAATCCATCCCATCGCGCATGGTTTTTTCGGCATTGTGTGAAAAAGATTCCTGAACGCCTTCATCGATAAATTCCAGAATAGCCTCGGGAAGGGTTAAGCCTTTTTCATTCACGGCCTGGTTGAGCAGTTTTAAACCAACCACACTCATCATCGCGCCGGGAACGCCATGTCCGGTGCAATCTACAACTGCAATGATGTAACTGTCGTTTAATTCGGTAAACCAGAAAAAGTCCCCGGAGACAATGTCTTTCGGGCGGTACATTAAAAAACTTTCTTTGAAATAATGCGCCAATTGCGAAGGCGAAGGCATCAAGGCCGTTTGGATATTTTTGGCGTATTCAATCGAATCCTGTATCTCCCGGTTTTTTTCTTCAATGAGTAATTTTTGCAGGAACAATTCGTCTTTATGTTCTTTCAACGCTTTGTTCATTTGCATCAATTTTTCGTTGGTGCGACGCGAAGTGATGAATCCGCGGATAATGAAGAACAACAAGGCAATGGCCAATACAAGGATTATCCCAATGGTGATATTGATTCGACGTTGATTGGCAATTTCTGCTTCCTGCATCATCAAATCATGATCTTTCATGCTGATGATCTTTGCCTTTTCTTCAATCACGCCTTTAGCCTGATTTAAAGTATCTGCAGTGTTTTGCAATGCCGCATCCGTTTCTGCCAATTGTTCTTTGGTTTGCGAAACTTGTTGTTGGGATTGGTTGAGCTTTTGTTGCGTTTGTTTGAGTTGTTGCTGCTGTTTCAATAAATCGGCATTGGCCCGATCGAGGGATTTCTTCCATTCGATTTCAGAAGTGGACTGTCCGTTTTTTAAAGCATCCATGGGTTTCAAACCTTGGGCGGAAATCAATTCCTCATTGATTTCATAAACTGTTTTTCCATTCAGGGAAATCAAATTGATCATGCAAGAATGAAAAGGATAATTTTCACCGACAATCAAAACAGGTTTGCCTTTGTAATTGCCCATCAATTTCGACATGTTCACTCCATCAGAACTGTTGGCGTATATTAAATCAGGTTCCGTTCCGCAGGAGAAAGCGTCGGGGGCAAAATTTACAGTTACTTTTTTTCCTGTAAGCGTTTTGGTGCCGGCTTGTTATTTTACTTCCGTATACAATGCACTATCCGCAACAATAACGATGTCGAATTTTTTCCGACTCGCGCGAGGCCATTCCACATATTTACTTTTGGAAAAATGCTCAATGAATTCCGCTCTGGATTTTACATTGGCATCCTCTTGTCCGAAAAGGGGAGCAACAATCAGGAGTGTTATGACAAGGAAAAAGAATTTCATACTTGAATACCCATGATGCAAATATCATCCAATTGTTCCAAATCACCTTTCCAGTTTTCAAAAACTTTATCGAGCTCCGATTTCTGTTGCTCGGGAGCTTGACCGGCGATGGTTTGAATGAGTTGTTTAAAGCGTGTGTATTTGAATTTTTTACCCATGCCCATCTGACCATTGTTCGCATTTCCACCAAACTGATCAGCGTATCCATCGGAAAACACAAAAATATTATCGCCTTTTTCGAGTGTGATTTTGTGATTGGTAAATGGTTTGATGTCAAATCCGGAGGCATGCCCAACAGGTTGTTTATCCGCAGGAATTTCGATGCATTGCATTTCACCGCCTGAGTTTCTTACAATCACCAATGGGTTGTATGCGCCTGCAAATTCAATTTGAGAATAGGATTTATCAATGGCGCAAAGGGCAATATCCATTCCATCATTCACACGGGTACCATCACCTTTTTTGTGCAGTACAGCGTTTACATGTTGACTGAGATAGTTCAGGATTTCTGCAGGTTGACGAAGTTTTTCGATGTTCACCGCCTGTAATAATCCATTGTGTGCAACGATGCTCATAAATGCACCCGGAACACCATGACCGGTGCAGTCTACAGCGGCAAAGAAATAATGCGATTCGGTTTCTTCTACCCAATAAAAATCGCCGCTTACAATGTCCTTTGGTTTGTAGAAAACAAAAGATTTCGGAAACAGTTTGCGAATGAAATTATCGGGAGGTAGAATAGCTTCCTGAATGTGTTTCGCGTAATTGATAGAGTCGCGTATTTCCTTGTTTTGCTGGGCAATTTCAAGGTTACGCAAAGTAAGCAACTGATTCGTTTTTTTCTTGTTCTGTAAAGCGCTGTAAGCAAAAATCGCAAAACCTAAAATCAACACAGAAATAGCTGCCACAGCATAAAGCACATACGAACGCTTTTTATTTTCTTCTTGTTGGGCAAGGATTTTTAAATCATCCATGGTTTTTTGCTGCTGCAAAGAGTCGATTTCTTTTTGTTTGATCTCGACATTGAAACGCGCTTGCATTTCTTCAATAAGCCGATCACTTTTTTCGCTGTTAGTGGAATCACGATAAGCAACATGGGTGCGCATCATGGTATAAGCTTATTTGTAATTG
>JBIKKU010000309.1:0-3932 GCA_044360245.1 Flavobacteriales bacterium
TTTTACCACCTGGTCAGGAACACCACTGACTTTTACTTTCTTCAATTGCGTGAGATCTTCCAAACGTGCTTCTAATTTTTCGGCATGTTTTTTCAATTCCATTCGCGAAGCATTTTCCGATATCAATGCCACTTGAACTACATTCACGTCCGATGGTGAAACTTTACTCACATCCAAACGCAAAATATCTTCGGGCAAATCATCGCGAATACCATTGATTTCACGAACAAGTTCCTGGTATTTCTCATCGACATCCGACTCATATTTATACTCCACCAACAACACCGCAACGCCATCATTGATGGTAGTTTTCACGCGTTTGATGTCTTCCAGCTCAAAGATTTTTTCTTCAATGGGTTCTACCACCAATTCTTCCATATCCTGAGGTGAAGCTCCGGGATAAACCACAACAATGGGATACATTGGTGCTTTGATTTCCGGATCTTCGGAACGCGGCATATTGAAAAGGGTGCTGACGCCCAATACCACGGCCATTAAAAAAATCACCAGCGTGAACTGATAATTTTTTACAGCATAATCTGAAATTCTCATGGCTGCAGATTAAGGTTTCACACTAATTTTTGATCCATCCTTGAGGTAGGCACTTCCTGCAGTAATCAGGTATTTCCAAGATTCCAGTCCACCCGTAACAACTACCTTCTGATCCAATGTCGCTCCAACTGTAACCGAAACTTTTTGTGCAACTTGTTTATCGTTGGTCACAAAAACGAATCCTTGATTTCCATTTGCATCAAGGAGTGCTTCGTAAGGAATTTCTACCGATTGAACCGAAGCCTTTGTTACAATTTTGGCCTTACCAAACATACCTGAGGCTAAATTCATTTTTCTGGTATCGTGCAAAGTAATGTCCACCGTAAACAATCCTGTGAACTGATCTACACTTTCAGATTTTTTGGAAACATGTCCTGCAATGATTTTTCCATCAAAAACATCCGACTCAATCACTGCCGAATCGTTTAGCGATACATTCATCCATTCACGATCGGCTACAGAAATACGCAAAACCCAGTCGTGCTGACCTTTTGAACTTACTTGAAGAACAGGAGTACCGGGACCGGTAAGCTGTCCGTTTTGTGCAAACTTGCGCACCACTACTCCATCCGAACTTGCGCGAATGGCAGAATACTCAAGGTTGAATTTTGCTGCCGACAATTGTTCTTTCGCAACATCCAATCCGGTTTTTGCATTTTGAAATTGTTCGAGTGTTGCCACACTGTCTTTAAATAAATTAGAAACGCGTTTGAAATCGCGCTCGGCTTTTTCGACACCAAGTTCCGCTTGACGAACCATTGCTTGAATCTCCGTCATATCCAAAGAAGCAAGCACTTGTCCTTTTCGAATTTGTTCTCCTTCGGTAACAAATATTTTACTGATTACTCCACCTGTTTTGAAGGAAAGAACTGTTTCATCATCGGTGGTGAATTGTCCGGAACCCTCAACAACACCGGCATTGGTGGTCGTTTGAATTTCCATCAATTTCACAGGGACTGCATCTTTGAGTCCGGGAATTTTTGCTTCTTCTTTTTCACCACCTCCGCATGCAGCGAACATGGTTGTTCCAATAATGGCCATGATTAAAAATTTTGTTTTCATATCTGAAAGTCTGGTTTGGTCAAATTAATTGGTGATTTGTCGGTTGTATTCAGCAAGTGCAATCAGTACTTCATACTTGCGGATATTTTCCTGGATACCCGCAAGTGTGAGTTGATTTCTGGCATCAATGGTTTCAATAAACGTTCCTACACCTTCGCGATAAGCTTTATCGATGAGGCGTTCGTATTCTGAAGCAGCTTGTTTTTGTTTTTGTGCTGACAAATAATTTTCATAAGCAATCACCAATTGATTCTGAGCTATTTCGGCAGCTAGTTGCAATTGTTGTTTTGCATAAGTATTGGCAAGTTGTTGGTTTTTTAAATCGAGGTTAGCCTGACTTTTTTCCGCCGCATTTTTCCCTCCTGCAAAAAGTGGTATTTCCATGGTAACGCCCACAAAATAATACCGCGATTTATCACTGAATTCCCAATCCTGAGCCTGAGATCCCAGATCAACAAAGCCATTTATTTGAGGTGTCCAATACTTGTTTTGCATGCTCACCAGGTTACGGTAGATTTTTTCACTTTCATCCATCATGGCCATTTCTTCTCTTCCTGAAACATTCGGGTTTTCGAGCATTTTTTCTTTTACCGGAGTCAAATCCGAATCGGCAGGTTGTTGTATATTAATTTCTGCGTTGGCATCTGCATTGATTAAAAAATTGAAATACCTGCGCGCGTTATCAGAGGTTTGCTTCATCTCGGTAATGCGCGATTCAAGATCACGCACTTCACTTTCGGAACGCAATACATAGGCACGTACTGCTTTTCCGTTGGTCACAAGTGATTGGTTGTAACGCAATCCTTCTTTTGCCAAACCCAAGGAACTCTCGTAAATCCGGGTGGCCTGAACAGCCGACAGATAGCGGAAATACGCCACCTTAATTTCTTTTACCAATTCTTTTTTATACACCTCTATTTCAAGTTCGGAAAGTAAAATCTGACTTTCCTGAATGCGTTTGTTGTACATGATATCGGTATTCAACAAAGGCATTTGTGCGTGCACTCGTGCATCATAATAATTGTTCGGCAAAAAATTGGTTTCCTGATTGGCAATTTGCGGAAAGGCATTACTCCCTGTCAACGCATTCAATGTACTGTATACCGGATTCATCAAATCACCCAATGGAAGAGCGATGTATCGTCCACCTTCGCCGGATAAATAATCTGCTTTGAAACTAATGCTTGGATAATTATACGAACGTGCAATTTTGAGTGCTTCTTGCGCCCTTTGCAAAGAAATATTTTTCTGCTGAAGCACCAGGTTATTGCTCATGGCTTGTCCGATATAGGTATCCAGTGCCGTTTGCGAAATTCCACCGGAAACCCCAATCATCCAAGAAAACAGGGCTATCATCGAAATTTTGGTTAATGGTGTTATCATACTAAACAGTGTTAAGTATTTGTCTAAATTTTTTTAATTTCTTGTTTCAATGGTATTCACAATCCAATTCAGTGAACTATGCATCATTGGAATGACTTGTTCTTCGGTAACTAATTTTTCAAACCTGCTGCGAATGGCCAAGGAAACCAATCCGTGTACCAATGACCAAATAGCCATGGAAACAGCCGTTGGATCTCCTTTTGGAATCATGCCTTTTTCCATACATTCTTCGAGCATCACACGCAACAATCCCAAAGCTTCATCACCTAATTTCCATTCACAGTTTTTTATCCGGTCAATTACCTCCATCGGTGCTTCCGACATAAACATGAGGTCGTAATAGTCAGGATTTTCAAGGCCAAAACGAATATAGTTCTCTCCCATTTTATGCAAGCGAATAAGCGGATTTTTGATTTCAAGTAATCCATTGTTATAGGATCCCATGATCATAAATCCACGTTCGTGCAATTCATAAAGGATTTCATTCTTGTCCTTGAAATACAAATAAACCGTTGTCGGACTGTACTCAATTATTTCTGCAATCTTGCGAATGGATAAACCCTCCAAACCATGTTTTGCAAAAAGCTTAATGGCAGCATCCAGGATCTGCTGACGCAATTCCGCTTTTTCTTTTTCTTTTCGTTCGTTGATACCCATAATGATTGACAGGACAAAACTACTTAACACCGTTAAGTAAAACAAGAAAACAGAGAAAAAAATTTTAAATCACTGGAAATAAGAGCATTAAACCTCCACCTCAACCATAACATAAGAAGCCACCGGAACCCCTTTTAAGGTAGCAGGAACGAAAACCGAAAGATGCCATGCCATTGATTTTACCACCGCTCGACATTCAATGGGAGTGGATTTGAGTGCGTGAACTTTTGAAACATGACCATTGCTTTCAATAAGCAAACGCAGCAAAAGTTTTACAG
>JBIKKU010000215.1:0-5725 GCA_044360245.1 Flavobacteriales bacterium
TTTTCAGGTAAATCCCTGCAATGTTCGAGGCGTAGTCGGTTTGTTTCAAACGTTCAATCTCATATTTGATCATGGTTTTGAACGTGTCAAGTTTTACGGTGCCGATAAAATCTTCGATGTCTTTCGAAGTACTCACATATCCGGTTTGCGCACTTGTTTCTCCTTTTTTGGTGATGCGGTACGATTTAATGTCGCGCGGAATGAGGTATTGCACTTCCGTATCATGCGCACACATCACGCATTTGGCACGTACCGAAATGTCCTGGAATTTACTGGAGCATTTGTGACAGGTGTAAATGATGGAAGGCTTGTCGTAATCTACACCAATGTGACGCAGCATTTTATTGCATTTCGGACAGTTCAACTGGTTATCGATTTCGTTTTTGAAATCGCTGATGGGTCCGATAAAGGCACATGGAAAATGGTGAATCAAATCTTCGGAAGTGGCATTGGTGGAGCCGCAATGCGGACAAACTTCGCGGTAACTCAGGTAGCCGCCGTTGCAGTTGTTGCAGAGGTACACGCGGTCCATGTATTCTCCGGCAAACAATCCTTCGTTTTCGGCAATCTCCATGATGTCCAGCACTTGCCATTCATCACGGTATCCGAAATTCACGCTGATTTCCGGAAAGGTATAACCAACGCCCGAATTGAAATAGGGAATAGGCGTAATTTCTTTTTTGTCGCGCGTGTACATCAGGTTCAAGACCTTATCAATGATTTGCGCTTCGAAGGATAAGGATTTGGTGAAACTCAAGTCAGCAATTTTCATGTAAATCTGCTGCATCACCGGTAGCACCATTTTGATTTGATCGAGCGAATAAATCACGCCATCAATCAGGTTATTGATCAATGGATCGCGGTTTTCATTGCCTTTGAGCAGGAAAATGGGTTTGAGGTAATACTCCGGATTCAAATGCGAGCGCACTTTTTTTAGGATGTGCAACGTAAAATTCAAATCACCTGCTTCGATGATGATACCATCGTAAATCAAGGCCTGTTCCGTTTTGAACGAGGTACCGCTCCAGGCCACGAAAAAACGATAGCCTTCGTATTCAAGGACGTTTTCGTTGACTTCAAACAATTGGTCGGCGGACATATCCTCCATGATTCAGTATTTTGATTTGGTTATGACCACACTCATTTTGTAAAAGGCTTTCCATCGCGACAATTCCGTGGAATCGGCAGGATAGATGTCTGCTACAAGACTGCGCGTGGTGGGTTCGTATTTTTTCTGAAATTCTTCGGGAAGGGTATTCGTGGCAAAATAAAAACGACGAATGTATCCGCGGCTTTCGGTACCATCGGGGAAGGCAATCGTTACCTGATCTCCTTCATTGAGTTGGTTCATGTCCTCTTGCTCGAAAAAGGCTTTGATGAAAATGTTTTCCGGTTTGTGAATGGAAAGAATGATTTCCGATTTCAAGGCCACTTCAAAAGGTTGGAAATTGATTTTGGTAACGGTTCCATCCAATGGCGATTTAAATACTTTGATGCCGTTGTCATCTCCGCCACCTCCGCCATCTCCGGCTTTGATTCTGGCGGTGGTCCCTTTTTTGTTCGGATCCATATTGAGCAATCGCGCCAGAAATCCGTTGCTCATTTTGATATCGCTATCCAGTTTTTCAATGTCGAATTTCAATCCGGCAATTTGGTTTTCCAAATCATCCAATTTGGTGCGGGGAAGAATATCCAATATCACTTCATTGCGCACTTCTTCCACCATGGCTTCTTTTTCGGCGAGCATCACTTTGCATTCGCGCAGACGAATCTGACTTGCTGCAATTTGTTTGCGCAGGTTGTAAATTTCGCGTTCCCTCCAATCGTCGCTCCCTGCTTGCGAAAGACTGGCACCTGCACCTCCGTTTCCGGCGTAGGCACCAAACGCATCTTCATCTTCAAAATAGGTAAAGAGCGAATCGCCGTGTTTTACAATATCACCTTCCTTCACATGAAATTCCAGAATGCGGCTATCGTCGGTGTTCATGATGTTGACTTTCTCAAACAAAACCTGACCATCGGCTTCAATAAAGAAAGTCTTGCGGTACACGTAGCGAATAAAGAAAAACAAAACCACGATAAGGATGATGATGTAAATCAAACGATCCCAGTTAAAAGGAACGCGTGATTTCTGGTCCTGTTCCCAGGTCCTGATCATCGAGTTACCGCGTTGAAAATTGATGTGTTTCATCGTTGCATGGTCTTTTCATCCATCTCCATCAAACCGCCGATATCGTGGATACACAGGCGATCGGCATTGAAACGGGTATGGATATCAATAAGGTATTTTTCAAGCTGAATTCGGCTCAGGAAATCTTTGGTGCGCGAAGCAATGATGTATTTTGATTTGAAGGCATTGTAGGCTTGCAGTTTGCGTTCGATGTATTCGGGTTTGGTGTTTTCATAGGCCATGAAATACACACGGTCGCACAAAGCGAAAACCTGCTGCATGGTTTCTTCGGGATAATGCAGTGGAACGGAAACACACAATTCCATTTTGCGTTCGGTGCAGAGTTGGCGGACTTCCTGTAACATGCTGATGTAGGACTGCAAATATTCTGCCTTTTTTGTATCCCAGTCGGCAAAGGTATGTGGCTCCACATCGAGGTGTACTGCTGCAAATGCGGTATCGGAAAATCCGCTGAGCAATTTTTCAATTTTTGCACGCGCTCCGCCTTTGATCAATTCATTGTCGCCGATCATGGCCTCTTTGCGTAAAGCATTCATTCCTTTCGCTTGCAAAAGTGTTTTGGTTTTTTCGGTGGAAGCGGCATCGGAATTGATGGAAACAATCAGGTTGTCGAAACGGTTGTACACCAGGTATTCGGCAATGAATGTCACCGATTTTTTTTGATAGGTGGATGTCCACATATACCCACTGCGTTCGGCAATCATGTCCATTTCGAGATAAGTTGGAATGTCAAACGGACTGCATACTTCCGCGGGTGTTGCTTTTCCGCTTTTGGTATAGATGCGCAGTAATTTGAGGTAAAGACTCTGACGCAAATCAATCAGTTCCATTTTGATGGCGAGCATGTCGTCCAACAAAATCAAGCCTTCTATGGGATTAAAACGCAAGGGGTCCAAACGCAAAGTGGCATTCATTCGGCGCAGCAATTCTTCGTAGAGCAAAAACTTTTGGTGAAAGGAAATGTATTGTTTGAGTTTGTATCGGTACTCGTAACATTCATTGAGCAATTCTTTTTGCCTGCCATCGAAACGCTGGTTCAACACAAACATCGATTGTTTGGCTTTGGCTTCAATGAGTTCTTCGCGTTTTTTCGATTGGAAAAAAATAGGAACCGAAACATTGAATCCTGCAGAAACAAAACTACGGTTGGCGGGGTTGACCATATCGTAATAATTGTAACGCGCAAAAACGTTGAGATCGACTTCATTCAGAAAACGGTGCTGCAATTCGAGATTGCGCAGATACAATTCCGAAATGGAATCGCGCAATTTCGTGTCGAGCCCGAAAAAAACATCGGCATAACGAATGTCCAACAAAGGCAATTCACCGGCTTTGAAACCGAGTGTGTCCGCGCCCTGACTTCCGAATTGTGCGTTGTAATCGGCGTAAATCCGCAACAATGCATCGACTTCTGCTTTGCGCGAAAGTACTTTCAGGTAATCTTCGCGGGTGGTGTAACGCGACAAATGCAAACGCTCGACTTCGGCATTCAACAAATCAATCAGCGTCGCTCTATCGCGCAGGATCGCTACTTTTTCAGCATTGAACAAGTAAATGATCAGGTTCCAGTTCACCGAATAACTGTTTTCCTTGATGTCGGTAGGTGCCAAAAATTCGTTGATGATGATTTGATTGCGCAGGATTTCTTCATCGCTGCGGTGCTCAACAAATCCACCGTCGAGGACATTCCAGGTTAATCCGGCCATGACCCTGCGGTTGTAAATCAGGTTGTCATCATCGGCCGCGGCATTGAAATTTTCAAGGTAAGAGGCATTGGCTTCCAATCCCGGATCGCTGTGCAGCATGTCGGCTTTCACGCGGTTGACTTCATTTTCGTAATGCAAAGAAGTCGTGGAAGAAGCGCGCAAACGAAATAATTTTCCAACTGCATCCATGCTGGAACCCGCAATGGGGTAGGACATTCGGTTTTGGTATTCGTTCCAAATGCCGTTTAAAACCGAAATTTCTTCGCGTAGCGACAAACTATCCCTTTGTGCGGTTGTCCGGCTGGAAACCATACAAAAAAGCAAAGCAAACAATAGCGGAAAACGGGTATGTTTCCTGAGGTGTGGCAAGCGGACGTTGATTGGGACGGCAAATGTACGGCGATTCAGGGAAAATAACCATAAAAACCTTCGATGAAATATGGTTTTATTTCGACAAAAAAGGGTTTTTCACAAAGTCAAAATGGGAACCTGAATTTGCATGTATCTTGGAAGCATGAAAGCAAGGGATTTCATATCGCGAAATTTTTCCATCGTCCTGATGTGTTTGTATTTTATGGGAGCCGTCATTTTGCTGTCCATGGAACACGAACGCGGCAATCCCAAAGTCCTGATTCCTGCATTTCTGCTCACGGCTTTTGGAACCATCCTCTTTTTCCGCCATGCCAAGAACCTGACGCTTACCTTGGGATTGGTGCTCGGTTTGGCATTCAGGCTGTATACCTTCACTACTGTTCCTCAACTTTCCAATGATTACGTGCGCTTCATTTGGGATGGTGATTTACAGGTAAGCGGAATTCCGAGGGTTTACGAAAAAACGCCGGAAGAAATCATGAATACCAATTTCTCGCTGAGCGCAAGAAGTGTAATGCTTTATGAGGACATGAATTCACAACAGTATTATTCTGTTTATCCGCCATTCAACCAATTGTTTTTCCGTTTGGTATCCCTTACCGACAATCCCTTTACCACCTTTGGTTTGTTCATGCTGGCCGGCGATTTAGCGGTTTTGCTCTTGCTCCTTACGCTGCTCAAACGTTGGAAAATGTCACCCGAATTTGCCTTGCTGTATTTTCTGCATCCCATGACCATCATCGAACATTCGGGCAATTATCATTTTGAAGGCATCATGTGGGCATTTTTACTCGCTGCCATTTTGATGATGGAAAAAGAAAAATGGAATACTGCGGGAGTCTTGTTGGGACTGGCATTCGGAATAAAAGTCGTGCCTTTGATGGTATTGCCCTTGTTGCCTGCATGGATAGGGTGGAAGCATTCCATACGCGTCGGACTTATTTCGGGATTGGTGTTTTTCGGAAGTTTTTTCTTCATGATGGATGCCGGCGACATTCCTCATTTTTTATCCTCGGTGCAATTGTATTTTAATTCTTTCGAATTCAATGCCTCCTTGTATTATTTCATCAATTGGATTGGCTCAAGTTTAGCGGGATTCAACACCATCGCGTATGTCGCGCCATTCTTGCAATTGCTCGTACTTTCTTTTGTGCTATACCTTGCTTTCCGGAAGAAAAACATCAGCGCGCAAACGTTTATGTTGCATGTTACACTTTTGTTTTTGGTGTATTACCTCTGTGCAAGTACTGTGCATCCCTGGTACCTGATGAGTGTGTTCATTCCCTCTTTATTGCTGGGATTCCGCTTTGGTGCAGCATGGTTGACCCTCTCTATGTTGAGTTATTTTTTCTATTTCTTTTTCGGAACGGGAACCATTCTTACCATGATTTTATGCCTCGAGTACTTCTTGCTGGCACTCTTCATTTGGCAGGAAAAACAAGCGATTCGGGAGCAT
>JBIKKU010000282.1:0-4288 GCA_044360245.1 Flavobacteriales bacterium
GCATTGGTAATTAGCGCAAACGCAACAAACGGTAAAATTCATCGCGTTCAAATTCGCGAACATCGCCCGGTAACATGCTGCCAAGTTCCAATTGTTCAATCGATACACGCACCAATCGCAACGTCGGAAAACCAACAGCGGCGGTCATTCTACGCACTTGTCGATTTTTTCCTTCGGTCAAGGTCAAGGATATCCATGAATCAGGTACGTTTTTGCGGTAGCGAATCGGTGGATTTCGTTCAAACAGCTTGATATCCTCCAAAGCCTTGACTACAGAGGGAAGCGTGAGGTGTTTTTTTCCGTTGATGGAAATGCTCACGCCTTTTTTCAATTGTGCAATGGCATCTTCATTTACTGTGCCTTCAACTTGTGCAAAATAAGTTCTTGGGTGTTTTCTCGAAGGATCGAGCAAAGCATGATTCAATTGTTTGTCGTTGCTAAGCAGCAATAAACCTTCCGAATCTGCATCCAATCTTCCAACAGGATATACATCTTGAGGAAAATCAAATGGCAAGTCGGCAAGGGTAGCATGTTCACCTTCGCGACTGAATTGCGAAAGCATGTTGAAAGGCTTGCAAATCGCGAAATAGCGGAGCGGCATCAAGGATGAAATTCGTTCAAGAGGTATTCGTCCACCAACTCGCGGATACATCCTTCGCCACCTTTGCGGGTGAGGATGAGATGGGCAATCAGTTTGATTTTATTCACTGCATCGGCCGGACAAACCGCCAATCCCACGGCACGCATCACGGGTTCGTCGTTGATGTCATCACCAATATAACCCACTTCCGAAAGTTCAATGCCCAATTGCGCGCACCATGCTTTGAGCACGTCGATTTTTTCGGTGTGACTGACTTCCACCAATTCAATGCCGAGTGTTGTGGCTCTGCGGGAGACTAAATTTTTATTGGTTCCATTGGAAAGTAATCCGCAGCGAATCCCTTGTTTGGCGAGACGTTTGATGGCCATGCCGTCTTTGGCGTTGAATTTTTTGTATTCATCACCACTCTCGGAATAATACATGCCTGCATCGGTTAAGACACCGTCCACATCCATCACCAGCAATTTGATTTTGCGGTTGCGGATATCGTCGATTTTTTGAAGACTATTTCGCAAGAGCACGTCAATGCTCAGTCCGAAGTGATCGGCAATCTTTACCAAATCATCAGGTGTGGGTCGACGCAAATCGGTAAAATCAATTCCAATCTGATCTGCAAGGGAACTCATGTCGAGTTTATTCCGCTTGCAGAGGTATTCGATGTTTTTTACGTAAGGGTTCATATCAGCAAATCCTTTTACCCACCGCAGTGGCAATGGGATGCAAAGATGCAATAAGTTGACGGAATTCGGAATGGTTGAGTTGTTGTGATGCGTCGCTTAATGCTTTGGATGGATCGGGATGCACTTCAATCAGCAATGCGTCTACACCCATGGCTACACAAGCACGCGCCAAATCGGGTACACCATAGGCATAACCCATGGCATGACTGGGATCGAGCACCACAGGGAAATTGGTATGTTCTTTCAACCAGGCAACGCCACACAAATCGAGCGTGAATCGCGTTTTGGTTTCGAAGGTGCGAATACCTCTTTCGCAGAGCATCACGTTAGGATTTCCGAGTGACAACACAAATTCTGCAGCTTGCACAAGTTCTTGAAGAGTTGTTCCAAATCCACGTTTGATCAAAACGGGTTTTCCGCTTTTTCCGCAGGCTTTTAAAATGGCATGGTCGTACATGGATTTTGCGCCAATCTGAAGAATGTCGGCATGTGCAATAACATCGTCAACATGCGACCCATCGCGGATTTCGGAGATGATGGTCAATCCAAAACGCTGACGCATTTCGCTAAGCAATTCCAGTCCGCTTAGCCCCAAACCCTGAAAGGTATAAGGCGATGTACGTGGTTTGAAAGCACCGGCGCGCAAGACTTGCAGGCCTAAATCTTTCACCAGTGTTGCTGCCGATTCAATTTGTGCTTTGGATTCCACCGAACACGGACCGCTCATTACCACGGTGTTTCCGGAGTTTCCGCCAATGGTAAATTGTCCAAGCGGAATTTCCCGGGTTTCCTTTTGGTATTTTTTGGATCCCAATTGGAGGTCGTCGGTAAATACCAAAAAATCGCGTGTATGCGCTTCCAATGGCTCAGGTAAATTTTTTACCGAAGATGAATTGATCAACACAAAACCATAGGGTCCGGAAATAAGAAAAGCCTCTGTAGCAGAGGCTAATTCTTGTGCACTTTGGTGCGAAGTATCGGATTTTAAAAAAACAATCACGCTAAAAAATCAAAGACTGCATTTGTAAATAAAAGCAGGCGGAATGTTCATGGGGGTGAAATCGAGTTTCACGTTTTTGAAATGCGTTTTCAGCAATTTGTGCGCATTCAAGGTGTACTGAAATTGTATAAACAAACCACCGGGTTTCAGACTTTTCACAGCCTGATGCAGGATGGTGTTTTTCACTTGCGATGGAACTACTGTAAACGGAATGGAGGAAACGGTATAGTCGGCTTTTTCAATGCCGTATTTCTGAAGATTTTCGGTGATGCGCTCGGCTGAATCGTGAATCAGGATCATGCGCTTGTCCTTGATCTCCTCACTCAGCAAATCCACGAAGTTTTTTTGCGTCTCAAAAACAAACAAACGGGCGTCCGGATGTAGGTTTTTTAGAATTTCTTTGGTGAAGATACCCGTACCCGGGCCAAGTTCTACAATGGTTCTAGCGGAGTTGAAATCAATCGGAGCCACCATTTTTCGTGCAAGAAAAATTGAGCTGGGAGACAATGCCCCAACTGTTTTTCTCTGCTTCAGAAATTCCCTAAAGAATTTTATCCCTTTGCTCATTGGTGTAAAATGTGATGGACAAATTTAGCAAAAAACGGTAACGGAAGGGTTAATGGTGGATAACTAAAAGGTTAAAGGTGTCTGAATGAAGCAAATCCGTTTAAATCGGCCGAAATTCTTGTGCATTGTGCTGGTGATATAATTAACTTTGTTCTTATGTTGAAGAGAGTAATACTCTTGTCCTTGTGTATGCATGTTTTGGTCTTGGCAATGGCTCAGGACAAAAAAGCAGCAGCACGCTTCTTCGAGATGCAGCATTTTGAAGCCGCGCTGGAAGAGTATGCGTTGTTGGTGGACAAACATCCTACCGATCCGCTCTTCAATTACCGTTTGGGTATTTGTTACCTCAATACCGATATCGACAAAAGCAAGGCCATTCCTTACCTGGAGAAAGTCACCTCACTTACGCAATACGATCCCAACGCTTTGTATTTGTTGGGAAGAGCTTATCACTACAATTACGAATTCGATAAAGCCATCATTGCTTTTTCCAGATTTATTGAATTGGGTGCAGGCAATCTGAACAATTTGAAAGATGCAGGATTGCAAATTGAATACTGTCAGAATGCAAAAGAACTGCAGAAATATCCGGTGAACGTAAGTTTCGAAAACCTCGGACCTTCAATAAACACGGTGTATTCCGAATACCTGCCTTTTGTACCGGTGGATGAGTCTTTCCTCATTTTTACTTCGCGTCGCAACGAACATGCCCTGCGCAAAAGCAATGGTGAATTGTATGCCGATGTCTACATCGCGCCTTCGGTGAATGGGAAATTTACTTCAGCTCAACCCTTGTCCGGATTGCACGACGAAAACATGGAAGAAGCAGTGGTGGGCTTGTCGAACGATGGAAAAGTTGCCATTGCGTATATGGAAATCCCGGGATCTGAAAGCGATTTGAGATTTGCACTTATTGGTGAAAAGCAAGTATTGCGTGTTATTCCGCTCGATCCCAAAATCAATTCCAAATACACCGAAATATCAGCAACGCTAAGCGCCGACAGTACTGCGATTTATTTTTCATCCGACATGCCCGGAGGTTTTGGTGGCATGGATTTGTACATCTGCAGAATGTTGCCCACCGGAAAATGGTCTGTGCCGCAGAACCTCGGACCTTTTGTCAATACCATCCGCAACGAAGATTTTCCTTCCATTTCGCCTGATGGAACGACACTTTATTTTTCTTCGGATGGTCACACCAGCGTGGGTGGATACGATATTTTCAAAGCGGAATTCAACGAAGAGAAACAACGTTTCATGTCGGTGCGAAATCTCGGAATGCCTATCAATACTCCGGATGATGACATGAATTTGCGCATGAGTGAAAACGGTAGACATGGTTATTTGTCTTGTCTCCGTCCGGAAGGTCGCGGTGGTTTGGACATTTACCGATGGGTTTTTCTCGAGGAAGAACCGCAATACACTGTGGTGAAAGGAGCA
>JBIKKU010000310.1:0-3914 GCA_044360245.1 Flavobacteriales bacterium
CAATAATCCGAGGCTCCACAATTGTTGTTTGTAAAATTTTCGTTTCACTTCCAGATGGTAGGAGGCAGAAAATGCTTCAAGCAATGCGTTAATGCCTGCTGAGGCAAAATAGAGTGTTACGACAAAGCCGATGGAAAGCAGTAATGTTCTTTTGCGAAGGATCAGGTCTTCCAAAGGTTCATGGAAAAAATCATACACCTGAGGTGGAAAGAAATTCTGAATATACAACAGGATATCATCCTGAAAATTTTCAATCGGCACGAATGGAATCAATGAAAAGGTGCCCACGATCAGCGGAAACATAGCGATGAGGAAACGGTAGGTCACAGCTGCCGATCGTGTCCCAACAGATGCTGTGGTAAATCCTTTCCAAAAAAACGTTCCTACATCGTAGAGGTTTTCTCCTTCAAATCCGGGCAGCACAATGCGGCGGAAGAAAACTCCCATTCGGGCTTGCAGGTGACGGATTTTTTTCAGCATGCTTTTAAGCTGAGGTCAAGTGATTTTACCGAATGCGTCAGGCAACCCATGGAGATGAAATCGACTCCGGTTTCTGCATAGGCTCGCACATTTTCAGGTGTAATTCCTCCGGAGGCTTCCGTTTCATAGGCACCGTTTACCATGGCGACACCTTTTCTTAAATCTTCAAAAGAGTAATTGTCGAACATCACGCGATGAAATCCACCATGTTCCAATGCCTGACGAAGTTCTTCCAGGTTGCGTGTTTCAATTTCAATTTGCAAGTTCTTTCCTTTTTCTTTCAGGTAGTTTTGAGCTGCTTGCAAGGCTTGTTGAATGCCTCCTGCATAATCTACGTGGTTGTCTTTGATGAGGATCATATCGAACAAACCGAAGCGGTGATTGGTTCCGCCACCTATCCGAACGGCTTCTTTTTCGAGTTCACGGAGTAATGGAGTGGTTTTGCGCGTGTCCAATACTCGTGTTTTGGTGCCTTTCAGTTCTTGCACAATGGAATGGGTAATGGTGGCAATTCCACTCATGCGCTGCATCAGGTTCAGTACCAAACGTTCGGCAAGCAAGATGCTATGTACAGAGCCGGATACAAAAAAAGCGACATCGCCCTTTCGGACCATGTCGCCATCTTGTTTGAGTATTTCGATGCTTAAATCAGCGTCAATTTGTTTGAAGATTTCCAAAGCAACCCGCATGCCTGCCAGTACACCATCTTCTTTCACCAGAAGTTTTGCTTTGCTGGTATTTCCTGCCGGTATGCAGGAGAGGGAAGTATGGTCACCGTCGCCGCGGTCTTCCTGAATGGCCTTGGTAATCAGCTCGTGTAGTTCCATAGGACAAAACTACACAAAAGCCTTGAATTACTTAAGGAACATCAATGCGGAACTGATTGATCTGGAAGGCATCTCCAACAGGACGCATGTTGATGTTCACGCGGAAAGTTCCGTTGGCGGTTTCCAGTGTACCGATGCGGTACTCAATACCCAATTGGGTTTTGCCTTTTTGGGTAATGGTAAAGTTTTTCGGAGCATGGGTTTCGAAGAATTTCTTCAAAATCTGCTCAGCCTGCGAACGCGAGAAGAATTCGTCGGTATCCGGTGGAACGGCCAGGTCGATGTTGTCTGCAAAAAACTTGGCAATTTCTTTTGCATTACCGGTTTTTACCGCAGCTACAATCTGGTCGGTCGGGTCGGTTTGGGCGAAAATTCCGGTGCTTACGAGAAGCAACAGGGATAAAATGAAAGTTTTCATGTTCTTGCTGTTAAACTTGTATAGGTGTAAACAAATTCCTTGCCAAAAATAATCCCCGATTCCGAGGTGCTAACAAATTTATACATTTAGGGTATTAAACGCGATTCATGCGGATAAAGTTAATAACAATGGGGCTTACGGACGCCGGGTACTTATCGGAGGGGATCAAGGATTTCGAGAAGAGGCTTTCGAGGTATACTCATTTTGAACGCATTGACCTCCCCGGTGTGAAAAACGGCGCGCAACTCGACCAGGATACCCTCAAAAAGAAGGAAGCTGAATTGTTTCTTCAGAAAATTGAGGCCAACGATCAATTGGTTTTGTTGGATGAAGTGGGAAAGGAATTTACCTCAAAAGCATTTGCCGGATTTTTGCAACAAAGGTTGAATGCGGGGACACGTTCATTGGTTTTTTTGATTGGCGGAGCATTTGGGTTTTCACCCGAGCTCAGACAGCGGGCAGATTTCACCATTGCGCTTTCGCAGATGACCATGACCCATCAAATGGTTCGTTTGTTTTTTACCGAACAGCTTTACCGCGGATTCACCATTATTCACGGTGAAAAATACCACCACTGATGTTTCAGAGCGGAACCATTGGTTACATAGAATCGCTTGATATCGGAGATTGGCTGCTTTTCCTATTGTATTTTATTGTTATCCTGGGTGTTTCATGGATTTATGCCTTGCAAAAAAGGAAAAAGGACGATCGCTACCGTTGGTTCTTTAAGGCCTTAATGTTGAAGATGGTGGCATCCATCGGATTTAGTTTGGTTTACGTTTATGTTTACAAAGGAGGGGATACCGTAACCTATTTTGAAAATGCAAGGGCTAACGTTAACCTGCTTGCCAGTGAGCCGCTTGATTTTTTCAGTGTTTATTTTTCGCCGCCTAGTCCGGAAAAATATTACTTGTACAATTCCGATTCAGGATACCCTTGGTATTACATCTACGCCGAAGCCAAAACAGGATTTGTCGTAAAGCTTATTACACCTTTGGTTTTGTTAAGCATGACTTCCTTTCTTGGATCGAACTTACTGATGGCATTTTTTACCTTTTGGGGCATGTGGCGTTTTTTTCTGCTCATCTCTGAATTGTATCCGAAATACACCAAGGGATTTTTTATCGGCATTTTTTTGTTGCCATCGGTTGCCTTTTGGGGATCGGGAATGCTTAAAGATTCCATCACCTTATCTGCAGCTTGTTGGTTTTTGGATTTATTTTACCGCGTTCTCATTCAACGCAAATTCAGTTTCAAAAAAATACTGCAACTGCTAATTTCGGTGTACCTGATTCTTACCATTAAACCTTATATCATTATTGCCTTATTGCCCGGAGCACTCATTTGGTTTTTTCATGAACCCATCTCACGCATTCAAAAAGCATTGTTTCGGTATTTTCTGATTCCATTTGTTTTTTTCTTTTCCCTGATAGGTGGGTATTTTATCATGACCACTCTTTTTGATTGGAAAATTGAAGATTTGCTCAAAGAAGCTTATATCAAATACGACGATTTGAAAAGGGACTATTACCAAGGAAATTCTTTCGACATCGGTTTTAAAGAGCCAACCATTGAAGAAGCCTTGAGGGTTGCTCCTGCGGCGATAACGGCCGGTCTGTTTCGTCCCTTTCTATGGGAAAGCAGAAATGTGGTGATGTTATTTTCGGGAGTAGAAAATTTCGTTGTGTTATTCTTGTTTATTTACCTTTTGCTGCGCACTAGAATTACAGGTATGATTAGAGCAATCAACGATCACCCCTTTGTGTTTTTTGCTTTTACCTATTCTGTTTTGTTTGCCTTATTGGTGGGCTTGTCGACCTCCAACTTTGGAGCTTTGGTGCGTTTTAAGATTGCGTTTTTGCCTTTTTTTTATTGTGCATTGGTCATCTTAAACGGAGAAACAAAACGCAAAAGAATTGAAATTGTTAAGCGTAAATCTCCCGGTAAATCTTACGTGCAATTTCAAAATTCCGGTGTTTCGTCGCGAGCGATCTGATGGCTTGTATTTGATCAGGATCCTTGCTTTTCGATAACAATTCAAGAAGTTTTTGGGATGCCTGAGGGTAATCATTCGCTTGCGTTAAATCGCAGACTATTCCCAAACCTGTTTGCGCAATAATATCCGAATCATCGGAAATTCCCGGCGTGATCACCATGGGTAATCCACATGCCCAATATTCACCGTCCTT
>JBIKKU010000036.1:0-13944 GCA_044360245.1 Flavobacteriales bacterium
TTTTATGCAATACACCGGGTAATTATTTCCTCACAGGAACAAACCTAATCAATGGTTGTAAAGACAGTTTGCCATTAACTGTGTTTCAAAACACAACCATTCCTGACCTCTATTTTGACAGCCATCCCATATCCAGCATTGCTTTAGACACGCTTACTTGCACAAAAGATAGTTTGATTGTTACCATTGGAAGTTTCACAGCAAATACATCCTATCAATTTCAAAAACCGGATTTATCCTTCATCAATAACGATACCATCCTCGTATCAAGTCCAGGTAATTATTTTGCCATTGTAGAAAACACAACAAATGGTTGCAAAAATGAATTGCCATTCGTCATTCTTCAAGATGTTTCACCACCCATATGGGTTATAGATGATACCCTAAGCATGAATTGCATTTCGGATTCGATTCTTGTGAACGCTTCAACAAATACTTGGAACGAAATCGATTTTATTAATGACCTAAACGATACATTGCCTAATCCATGTTATACAGATACAACAGGATGGTTATATGTATCAGCTATCAACACACTAAATGGATGCAAACAACATGATTCCATTTATATTCAGAGAACATTAGAATTTCCCATTTCACTAGGAAGCGATACAGTAATTTGTGTAGATGGAGAAATTTGTTTGTCGCCAACACTATTGGAAATTCATGGAGACGAAAGTTATAGTTGGAGCAATGGTGGACAAAATAACATGCAATGCTTTTCTATTCAGAAAGACACAACCATATATGTCAGCGTAAACTCAATAGGTTGTTTCGGTAGCGACACCATTCAAATCAACATTCCGGCTCAACCCATAATCACTGCCACAGGTGTTCCCTCTTGTGCAGAAGGAACCGCGGGAAGTATACAAGTCCAGGCTAACAATGGAAATGGGCCTTACGATTTTTATTGTATAGATACAGATATACATGAAAGTGACGGAAATTTCACCTTTACCACTTCCGGGATTTATTCTTTCATACTAACCGATGCATTTGGCTGCAGGTATTTCCACACCGATACCTTATCAGAACAAGAAAATTTACCTGAAATAAATTTTTTAGCACACAGCTACTTTGGTAATCAGGACACTCTTGTGCTCATTGTCAATTCAGCGGTTTCGGCAGACAGTATTTCGTGGACCATAGAGCCAAATCCAAATGTCATAAGTCAAGATGATACATCCATTGTTATTGCTTTTACAGGACAAGATTCCATGATGGTAGAAATGTATGGTTTTTACAATGGTTGTTCTGTGAGTTTACAACGATGGCTTATTCCCGGAAACTATCCAAATTTCACTTTATCGGGTTTGCCGGAATTAACACTTTGGCCAAATCCAAACCAAGGTGAATTTACAGTGGAATACACATCAGAGATTCCCTTGGACCTAAACTACCGGATATTGAAATTAAATGGAGAATTGGTAGTGGACGCCTTCATTCCACAAGCGATTCAGTTTACCCGAACAGAACATCTGGAGAATGAACACGAGCAGTTGTATGTACTGCTTATTTCTTCAGAATTGTTTGTGCTCAGAAAAACAATTTTGGTCCTTGGTCGATGAAGTCATTAGCACTGATATCAGGCATGTTTTTCACCCAGTCAATATTTGCACAAGATTTGGATAAGATCGGAAGCAAAGATTGGTTAACGTGTTCAGGACAAATTGGACAAGAATTTCAATTCATCCCAAATTCCGGCTCACCGTTCCGATCCATTAGTACTGCAAGTCTTCAAACCAATATCATTGGCATTCAATTACCGTTTCAATTGCGCTTTGCTTCAGGGGCATTTCAAGGATCTCATCCCTTTAACGGAATACGTTTCGCTCCAAGCTACAAATGGTTTCGTGTACAAACCGGAATATGTAGTGTGGAGCAAGATCAATACACACTAAGAGGTGTTCCATTTAAGGGTGCTGCAATGCATTTGAGTCCAGGCACGATTAAAACACAAATCTTCTACGGAGTACTCAACACCAACGAAAGCTTTACGGAAGCTGAAAACTATCTGAAGAAAAAAACTGCCGGATTTAGTTTTGAAAACCAATGGAAAAAAATTCATTTCCGAACACACGCCCTGAGCATTTGGACCGAAAACTTAAATGAAAACACGTCAATTATTGGTATACACCATCACAATGGGTTGGTCTGGAGTATTGATGTTCGTGGAGAAATAAACAAAAAGCTACATGTCCATATCCAACAGGCATATTCCCTTTTTGCAACACTCCATGGTACAGAAAAATGGACTCCCCTATTTGCTTTATTTCAACTGAATAACTGCAATCATAGTCATGCAGGAAACTACAGCATCGAATACAAAAACAAATCACACCTGCTTTCGATGCAGTACCAATACACCCCATCAGATTTTTATCAAGCAGGAATCGCTGTGCCATCTTTTAATCTGAAAAAAATTGCACTCGCTTACAACTTTCAAAAAAAGAACTTCAAACTAAATTTCAAATCAGGAATAGAAAATGAAATAAGCAATAGTCAAGGCATTGGCAACACGCGTAAACTATCTTCGAGCATACATCTGTATTACAATCAAAGTAAGTGGTCGGTTACCTCATCCTATGACAATTTTACAAGCCTGTCGTATTTCAATCCCATCCAAGATGACCAATGGGAAATTCCGCAAGATTCATTGCAACTTTTCGCGGTAAGACAAAATGCAAATCTGCAATTTCGTTATGGTGAAAAAACCAAGAAAATTTCATTTCATGCCGGAGCACAATTCAACGATGCCACACAAGCATTTGCATTGGATCAATCCTTACGCTTCACTCCAACAATAAGGGCAAACACAGGTTTCAAATACAATCTTCTTGCACAAAAATCCAGCCTGCAAGGTTCATTGGTATGGATGAAAAACGACGTAAAGCAAGAACTTGGACCATCTCTTCAATACAATGTTGATGCAAGAAAACTCAAAATATCCATTCAATCACAAGCTCGATTTGAAACAAACTCATGGCGTTTTGACCATATGCAAAGCCGGCTTCAACTGAATTATGCTTTCGACCCAAAAAACAAAATCAGGGACAAATTTCAATGTTCCCTTCAATTGGCTCATCGCATGAAGCAACACCTGCATGAATTCCAAATGATGTTTCGCATGAATTATCAATTCCAATGAAAAAACTTTTTTCCCTTTTTCTGATTACTGTTTCGCTTAAGCTAAATGCACAAGTTTTTCCAGTTAGCGTTGCTCTTGAATTTCCCAATCCATTGCAACCTTACCCCGAGGAATGGTCAAATCTATTATTAGCTATTACGCAAGGTGATCTAACACAAGGCCCAACCGATGTAATTCTAAAATTTACCATTACCGGTCCGGGCTACCATGGTCAGACCAACATAACGAATCCGCTACCCCGCATCACGCTCGATGCCGGTATCCCGGAATTGATAGGAGAAGAAATACTTGAGGAATATTTTCAAACGGATAATTGGGAAATGCTTTACGGAAGTTTCCCTTTACAAGGAAGTCCGGTAAATGATGGCGTTATTGGAATTTGTGTTGAAGTATTGCTGCCCAATGGCGTTAAGATTTCTCAAAACACATGCACAGAGGAGTTTTTCAGCAGGTGCGATGCGCCAACTCCTCTAATCCCGGTTTGCGGCGAAACGATAAATAATGAAGAAGCATATATTCTGTTTTCCTGGGAGCATTTGCTTTCTCCTTTTGTAGTGGAAAATGGTTTTTCTTCCGAATACCGTTTGGAGATTTTTGAATGGTATCCTGAAGAGCTCGACCCGAACTTTATTGCATCAAGCGCGATTCCTGTGTACTCAGAAGATGTAGTAGGTACAACAGCTCAAGTCAGCACAGCGGCCTATCCATTTAGCGAAGGAAAAAAATACATCTGGCGCATTTTAGCCACACAAGAAAATTATGCCATGGTCAATGCAGGAAAATCGAATGCCTGCGTTTTTCAGTTTGGTGAAGACCTTTTGCAAAATATATCCCTTACGTTATCCTTAACGCACAACAATATTTCATCTACACAGACCCAACTGCAATGGAACCCGATTGCCTATGCTGATTATTATGTGCTGCAATACAAAAGCAGAAACAGTTCAACCATTTTTTCAGTTACAAGCTCGAACCCAAATCTCTTATTATGTGAATTGGAAGACTCTTCATTTTATGAGGCGCGCGTTATCGCCATGTCCAGTCACCAAAATATTGCGGAAAGCGAATGGTATGAATGGCACACACTACCAAAAGAATTGTTGTTGTGCGGACAAACTTACGTTCCGCAAAATCCACAACAATTTGCACCCTTAACCATGGCTTTTCCCGGTATGCTTATCCAAAGCGGTCAGTTTGAAGTCCAAATCATGGAGGCCGAACCGCTAAGTCCGACTGGCTATTACAAAGGCAAAGGGAAGATCATTGCATGGAACGTACTTCCTCTTGCCGTTGCATTCGATCGCATTTTTATAGATGACCAGTTAAAAGTGCGCGATGGAAAAATAGAAGCGATAAGTAAGGGCCTTGGTGGATTTATTGCGGATGAAACAGTTGGCACAATTTCGAACGGCCAGGCGGAAGCTGAAACTACCGTCAATTTTCCGGCCGATAGCATCAAATTGGAAAATGGAGACATCGTTGTCCATGGTCCAAATGGAGAACAAGAAAGCATTCCATTCGATCCGGAATCGGGCAATACCATTGAGGATGAAACCGGGAGTTTATACATCGTAACAACCGATGGACAAGTTGTGCACGCTGGAACTCAATCCGAATATCCGATATATGTTCCATCAGACACATTGTACAACAGTTTGGGCGAATGCACCCTCATTTCGAATGCACAAGAACTGTATGCCAATGATGCAGAAACTTTTCCCGAGAATGCAGTCACCTATTCCACGATGGTGCGCGAAACCGGTCCGGAAAATTATCGTGTAGCTTGGAAATTTGTAGCGAGTCATAAATACGATTTCATCGCATTGAACCTCTCTGCAGGCATCAACGGAATAATCGCCGATAGTGTTTTGGTGATGAACTCCAGAGGCACAAAATATCAATTCTCGAAAACGGGAAACGTTTTGCAGGGATATGTCATTGGCGGAGAACATGGAGATGGTCAGGAATTGCTCGTTCTTGCCAAACATCAAAACAAATATTTCCCCATAGGAAAAATCAACATTGCGCATTATACACTTCAGGAAAAAACAATTGAAATTCTCCATACTGCAAGCAATAACATTCCAACACCTAACGAGGAAGCTTTAAAAAAAGCTTTAAAAAAAGTTGGTGTACTTGCCACCATTATACATCGCGAAAACTTTTCATGGAATGCGAATTGGGACTTGGATAGCAGCGGGACGCTTTCTGCCGTTCCGCATGGATCTGACAAGTACTCCCTGGAAATGGAAATGCTGATTAGTCAACTGAAATCAGCTTCATGGTATGAAAAAAACAATTACTATTTATTCTTTTCCGGAGTGCCTCCCAATGAAGCAAACCTCGCAGGTGTAATGCCAAGAGGAAAACATTTCGGCTTCATTTTTCCGCAACATGTTTCCATGCCCATTGAAAAAGCAATTCTGCATGAACTCGCGCATGGTATAGGTGCATTGCAACACACCTTTGATGACGAATACAAAATACCTCAAGGAAACAGTGCTTCGGTTTGCGATTATCCTCCCGGAACAATGTTCTTCAAATACCAGTGGGATAAACTTCACGATCCGGGATGGTTAAATGGAATCGCTGATGAACAGGAAGATTTTGCTTTAGAAGTTTTCGATGACATCGGTGAATGGGTGGATATACGTTCCTTGCAAACGCCCATCATTACACCCTCTCAAAAAGCATTAAACATTTCGGGAATAACTCAGGTTAAATTCAACCATGGCGGCGCAACGGTTTTGTTTCGCTTGCAAAACGGAAAAATTTATTCGGCGGTTGTTGGATCGAATGGTGTTTTCTATGGATATGTTCCAAAGGAACTCGCAGATGGTTTAACCGGCGTTTTCACTGTTGAAAAAGCCAACCTTCTGCAACAGTCCTTATTTAAAGGGTTCTCTCATGCAGCTATGAATTCAGAAGTTTATGCAAAAGCATTTTTGCAACAAAACGATGTTCTTCTGAATTGTGTTTGCTCCTATTTTTTTCCAAGTCCTTTATCAGAAGGAAACATCGAAGGGGTCATCCAGCATAGGATTATTCCATCTAATGCCGAAAAAGGAGAGTGTACCGGAAATACTTGTTACGACGCGGAAGCAGAAGGCATTCACAGTCCGGCAGGCGCCGAGTACTATATCAAACTACGACCTCTTTTATCCGACACTACAGGTAATGCAGCGCTGGTGCAATTGTGTCGTTATATCGACTCATTAACACAGCGCAACTCATTTGCCATTTACGGTTACCAACTGGAAACCTATCAAGCGGCCCCAACTTTCTCGAATAACCGCATTCAGTATTTCAAAACCAACCGTATTCTATCGCTGCAACAATTCAAAAATCATTTTCCTTATGTAATTAGCACCTATGATGCTCCTGTTATTTTCAGCACGAAAAACCTATGGCAGGATGTGCCGCCGGGGTATAATGCGCAAAGTGTAGATTACGAAAAATGGAAAGCAGGAGACACTGCGCTTTATACCTACAGCTTTTCTGATCTCATTGTTCGCGAAAACTTTCGGGGCAATATCCTCTTCAACAGTATCCTGAATTTAGAAGCAGAAGGAAAAGCATTGCCGCTTAGTCAATCCAATTTCTTTTCGCAGTATGTGGCGCTTTACGGCACCAATCAAGCCTTTCCCTTTATTGCCAACTGGGCCGCACGGTGGTCGAAGGACATCCTCATTGCCTTAACCATTCAACGAGCCATTACCATTGCTCCGGAATTGGTGCTTTCGCAAGGAGCGCGGAATTTCATGAAAGATGTTTTCATCGGGGCTGTTATCGACTTCCTGATTGATGCGATGGTGCATTATTATTTCGATGAAGACGATCCATCCTTCAGCGCAGCCATGGGAAGGGTGGATTATTATCAAATTACTGCCAGCGGACTTGAAAACGCCTTTAGCAATGCGCTAAGCCCCAAATACAGTCTGATCATTTCGAGTTGTTTTGCTTGTCTGACTTCAGGGTTTTTAGAAGACGGTCGCATTTCAAATGAATTCAAAGCCTACGAATGTGGACAAGCAGTAATTGCAGCGGTGATTGCAAATAAATTGAGTCACCCCGCTTTTCTGAGACTTCTTTCCAAACCATTTTATGCCATCACAAGAGGACTGAAAAAATTTGGCTGTGAAACTTGGGACGAAATCAAAGTAAAAGCAAAATTTTTTGGCGTAGAAATACCTCCTGTATTTGAGCAAATGGGCAAAAGGGCCATCTCAAAACTGAACGGCTTTTCGGATAACATTGCAGGATATCTAAGCACACACGGATTAAGTCGCGCAGAATTCGACGCGCTCTGTCAAAAGAGATACGATGAACTTACCGACACGGAAAGAGCCAAGATATTGGCCATCCGAAACGCCATTCCCCAGCCCGACGCAAATACCCTAATGCAGAAGGTGATACCGTTAAATAAAATTGATGATTACACTGTAAAAGGATATTTGCCAAAAGGATTTGTTTCGAAAGCCAATGATACAAAACATCTAAAAAGTTATGAAGATTATTACCATGGGTTAAGATTAGACTACAAAGATAAGGCAGGTATGTATCCGTTTAATATATACGATGAAGGCTGTTATGTAATCCGGTTCAAAGCCAGGGATAGTCATTTAGCCACTCCTCCAATTGATACAAAATCTAATTCAGAATTTCCTTTTACAGACCATGGATTTACCTCCGCAAATGAAGGGAGGTTATCTTGTCCAGAGTATGAAATGGAAAATCCCGCAGAAGTTACAGAAGGTGTAATTTACAGAGTTTTACCTTCCGGGGTTGAGGTTCCTTTTGCTATTTTTGATGAAACCACTTCAAAATTTATCGAGTTATGAAACGTACAAAAGGATTGCTCACAATTTATGAAAAGAATAAATGTAGGTACTACTTTGAAAATAATGAGGTCATCCTCCTTTCAGATGACTTAAAAATAGATGGATTCACAAAAATAACTGATAACATCTATAGAAAAAGAATTCCAAAAACTGAAATATTAAATGCATATAGTTTCCTATGGAAATGTAAAATAGGAATTCATACCTTATTTATTTTAGAGTTCATTGAAGAAAACTCTCTTATTGCCTATACGAATAACCCTAAAATATTTGAAGCACTTGAGATGGAGATATACGACAAGTTTGAATACCATAAAGAATTCCATTTCTCCGAGCTCGATGCCATTTGGGAAGAGCGCTCTGAAAGCCCCGATGATTTGCCTTTCCCGGAAGGCTTGGCAAGAATTGAATACCTTAAGGGCGGTCCGGGGGATTTATAAATTTTAAGCTACTCCATAAAATGCCCGAACAATACCTCTGCCTACCCATTTGCCGGCTCCTTGAAAAATTAGGTAGGGATGGTCAAAATACACCGGAAATAAAACTCAGCGATTACCATACCACATTCGCATAAAGGGGAATTTGGATGCTATTACTTTTGATGAAAACCAATTTGAACGCCATGGCCATAAACTCATTTGCAAATGCCATTGGTCGGTGCTTGAGTTTTTGGAGGAATGAGTTAGCAGAGATTGATTTATCGTATTGTGGATGCCAATGGATGTGCATTAAACATATTGCAGTGCTATTTAATTGAATTTGATATTAATTTATTTTTCAAATCCATTTTTTTCGTGCAGTAATCGCACAAGCAAAATTTTTTTTTCCTCTAAAGATTTATAGAAAATGATATACTTTACCCTTTACTGGTTGGTTTACTTTTCAATACCCAATCCGTATGATATGCTTTGCGCCGTTATTCTTTAACAACTATAAGTTGTCCCCGATTATCGCCTGATTTAACTTCAACAAAATAAATTCCCGGTTCCCCTTCTAGAACAAACGCTGTATTATTATTTCCATTCAAGAATGTTTGCTGGACGGTTTGGCCCATTGCATTGCGCACAGTAATCATCACAGGAGATTGACTTGACCCAAGTTCAAGTGTAACCTGACCGGTGGTGGGATTGGGAAACACATTTATAGTCTCTCCAAATGAGTTCTCGAATAAACCAACACCAGTAATTGCTATGCACGAAGAGGTATCGGTACAACCTGACTCTGTAATGGCCACCGCATAATTTCCGTTGGCTGTGGCCGTAAAACTTTGATTGATTTCACCCGATATCGCAACAAATGAACTATTGCAATCCAACCATTGATAGGTGGCTCCTGTTGCATTAGCCATAATAGTTACTCCTGTCGTGGTTGCGCCAACATCCACTGTATTGATGGTTAAATTAATGGTAATTATACTATCACAACCCGATGCATTATCAATGGTATCTACATAGGTTCCACTGGTAGTCCAGATAGCATTACCACTTGGAGAGGTATAGTTCATACAAGCCGTAACGGAAACACTACTGGTGTTGCCGGTACATGGATGCATTTTATGAATAAACGCATCAATTGAACCGGAAGAGGTAATATTCAACATTCCTACACCCGGATTATAATCGCCACTACCATCAAAAGCTCCTGTGGTATATACATTTTCTGAAGCATCTACGGCTATTGATGTACCTTCCTCATAACTTATTCCGCCCATTGCTCTAGCCCATAAAAAGTTACCGGATGCATCCATCTTAGAAACAAATACATCAATGGATCCGGCAGAAGAAAGATTGAAGGTGCCTGCTCCCGGATCAAAATCTACCGTACCATCAAAGACTCCGGTGGAATAAACATTGCCTGATGCATCTATATCTAAATCCCCTGCTGAATCATTATTTAATCCACCAAATGATTTTGCCCACAAATAGTTTCCTGATGCATCCAATTTTGAAACATAAATATCCCAGGCTCCAACAGCTGTTAAGGTGGCAGTTCCTAGACCGGGATCAAAATCGCCAGAGGAATCAAAGTAGCCTGCAGAATACACATTACCTGATGCATCAACAGCAATGGAAGCCCCCGCATCCGTACCAGTTCCACCTAATTGTACCGCCCACATAAAACTTCCGGATGCATTTAATTTGCAAACAAAAATATCAGAACCTCCGGTCCCGGTAATAGAAAACGCGCTTGCTCCCGGATCAAAGTCCACTATTCCTGTAAAAGATCCTGAAACTAATACTTCACCTAAGGCACTAATGGCTATTGAACTTCCTGATTCAATACCACCTCCTGAAATATGATGCACCCATCCAAAATTACCTGCTGCATCTAATTTGTATATAAAGGCATCTCGACCGCCTGCCGCCGTTAAGTTAGCAGAACCAACTCCCGGATCAAAGTCCACTGTATTCTCAAAACTACCGGTGGTATATACATTACCAGAGGCATCTAAGGCTAATGAAATGCCATATTGATAACCAAAGCCACCTATTTGCCTAGCCCAAACAAAATTTCCGGAAGCATCTAATTTAGCGATAAATGAATCCTGAAATTCAATAGGAGTAAGACTAAAGGTAGCTGCCCCTGGATCAACGTCTGCCGTAGCATCAAACTGTGCCAATAGGTAAACATTTCCTGAACCATCAACTGCAACAGAACGCGAGTATTCAAACCCAGGCCCTCCAAATTGTTTGGCCCAAATCAAATTACCCGAAGCATCAAATTTAGCCACATAGGCATCGGTATACCCAGCTGAAGCAAGGGTAAGCGTGCCTGATCCCGGATCAGCGTCTATAGTATCACTGAATTGTCCTGCCACGTATAAATTACCTGCAGCATCAACTGCAATACTTCTACTATCATCAACGCCCACTCCACCAAATTGATGAACCCATTCAAAGCCCTGAGCTTTTGCTGCGTGTGTAGTAGCGAGCAAAGCCAAGCCAAGAAGAATAGTTTTGATTTGCATATACTTTTATTTATTAATGTTAATCCATTCTACCAACATAATTGTTATTCGTATGCCGATACAATGTCGTATAAATATTGAATAAACTGCTATTAACGGCGATAGTGGTTTCAAGCTGTCGAAGTAAAATTAATAAAAAAAATATACCATTTACCTTCCAAAACGAATTCGTTTAGCCCGTGTTTCAGTTTGTTACCTAACACATTAATTACAAATTTTTACAGTCAATTTCGGCTACAAAAATTACCCTGCATTTCTGGTATTGGTGCCCCAACAAGTTTTAAAGCGTCTTAAAAATGCTTGTAAAATTGTCCGTCGGAATTAAAGTAAAATTGGATGAGAATGGTCAAATCACACCGGAAATAAAACTCAGCGATTACCATACCACATTCGCGTAAAGGGGAAATTGGATGCTATTGCTTTTGATGAAAACCAATTTGAACGCCATGGCCATAAACTCATTTGCAACTGCCATTGGTCGGTGCTTGAGTTTATGGAGGAATGAGTTAGCAGAGATTGATTTTACCGTATTGTGGATGACGAGGGAGAGGCATTAAACATATTGCAGTGCTATTTAATTGGATCTGATAATTTACTCCTAAAAATCATTTCAATAAAAATGCCAATTAATTGGTAGTATTTCAAAACTATTGAAAGTTAGAAACAGCGTGTACATCATTTGAATAAAACCTGAAAATGGAAGCATTAGGATTGGGAGAAAATTATTTTATGTTGCTATTCTCGAACACTGCACTAGCTTTCTTAATTCGTTCATCAATCGCTAGTTTGACGCTGTCGTTTGCTCCAATCTTTATCATTTCGCACCATGTTGCACAATCAGCCAGGTTTTCAAATAAGATATTGGCAATTTTATTTTTCTTAAACAAATCAACGACCTTTTGGGTAACGAAAATATGACAACTCCATTTTCCATCATCGTCAATACGTTCCATGAAAAAATCAGATGAATCCCAACTATTGACATCGAACCTACTTCCAATAAAATAGGCAGATTCTTTAACAGTCGAATGCATCTTCATTATTTTTATTTCTGAGTTCAGGAAATCAATTTTGTCAACCCGTCCGGTAATAATCACGGCATAAAAATTAGTAGAGCTTAGTTCATTACTCTTGTTTCTCACAACAGTTGGAATAAATTCTAACCCAGTTACGTTATGCTCAATCAATACATTTTTAACCCACTCAGAGATACAAAATGGATCGTTTACATGACTCCAAAACAAATCATTAGGTTCTTTTCCACCCTCCAGATGTGAAATCTCCATGTGGCCTGTACGATATTCCCCTCTAAGTAATTTTCCAAATTTACCATCGTTACCTTTAATGTTTCCTCGGTAACTTTTTTTAGAGGCGGGATCCCTAACGAGGTAAAATTTCGAGTAATAATCGAAATCTTTAATTTCTACCATTGGTTCGATTGGCATAGTTGAATTTGCTTGAATTTTGTCACTTAGTACTTTGTCTATTAAATTAATTTGCTTTTATAATTTAGCCCCAAGCATTTCAAGAATAAAAGTTGCTTTTCTCACGGCCTGTTTGGCACCCATAATTATTCTAACTTAATTGGAAGCACAAGTCTGTATTTTTTTTCTAAAGCCTGACACCAGCATATGTCATAATTATTTGGCATATTTTTTAAGTCTAGGGTAATGTAAACATTTAGAATGCCTTGTTTAGTATTTCTAATCGTGACTCCATTTTTTTTAATTTCTTGATAATTATATTCAACACTGTCCCTGATTTGGAATTGAGTATGAATACTAATCTTTAATGAATCTATTTGCTCTTTGAATAAATATTCTAGTGTGTCTGAGTATAAACGGAAATTAAGTGTTGTGTCCGTCAGTCTCCGAACATTTGGAGTAATATGTCTTGTTAAATTAGATGTAAATAGTGGCTCAAAGCGAGGTCTAAGAATATTCAATTCATTTTGCCCCTCGATTGGTAAATGTGATAACATTGATTGGTTATACGATGCTATAAAAGCGTCAACATTTTCCCAATAAATATCATCCGGTGCGAAAAAGTAAGATTTGTAGCCATATTTGGCATATAGGCAAGTCATACAGCCATTTGTAAACATTCCATAATATCGCAAAACTATTTTATTGCCTTTCGAAAAATCAATTTTTGCGAGGGAGTCTCCAAGATCTTTGCAGTCTTGAGGCGTGTACTTGTCCGGTTTAATGAGCTCCTCGAAAATAGGATTAAATGAAGTAGTAAGAATGCTGTCATTAGCTAAATTCTGAGAGAAACTAAATTTCCAAAGGAACAATAATAATATGAATGTGCATTTTTTCATGAAATGGTTTTTAACGTTTTGCAGCTACCCGAAGGTGGCGATTTCGAAGCACTTAACTGTTAACCAAGCACGAACTTTGAAAGAAGCATCCGCCGTGGCGGAATTTAACCAATGAACCGCCACTTTTGGGTAGGTGCTGTTATAGGGCGCTTTTCTTGTGTCCATGCGCTAAAATTTAACTGGCAAAGTTACTCTCATATAAACTTTCCTTCCGTCCATTTCAGCAGGTATCCAGGTCGGCATTTCCTTTATTAAATTTATTGCTACATTTTCTATTGGCTTTAACTCCCCTATAAAGTAACGTTTGTAGATACATGCGTTCCTTATGCTTCCTAAAGTGTCCACAATGAAAGTAACATAAATGGATCCTTGCCATTCTTCTTGTTCTTTTGGGTAGCGAAGATTTTTTGTCAAGTAGCTCATAAAAGCAGATTGTCCACCCGGAAATTCGGCGCTTTTTTCTGCAATTAAATAAACCTTTTGATTATCCAAGGTGTCCGGATTTGGAACACATGTCGAGTCTATAAATGGCAACTTGATTTCCTTTTCAAGTTTCACTATTTCGCTTCTACCGGCGGGAATACTTGTTTCGCATTTCTTGTAATTAGACTTTTCAACACCAATGGTCATTGGAGGGCAACGAAAACCACCTGAAACACCTGAC
>JBIKKU010000317.1:0-3853 GCA_044360245.1 Flavobacteriales bacterium
ATAAGGAAAGGGTTGGCAGGAGAAATTCTTTTACAAATCTTTATAATGTTAGCGTTTCAGGAAGGCAAATTCATGTGGACAAACAAGGTTGGTATAAAATGCAACTGCGGTCATCTTTCTTAATTTTTAGAACACCTATTTTAGGCAAGATTTTGGACATCCAAGACATTGAAACCAATGCTACTTTTGCAAAGGCCTATAGTGCACCATTTTCTTTTTTTCCATTATTTCAATTTTTTCTGGCCTTTCCAATGATTGTTCTTTGGTATTTCAAGAAAAATAATCTGAGGATTGTTTATAAAGTGAACGCAATTTTTTTTGTGGTGCTAACTTTGTTTGCAATGTTTCTTTAATGAAAATACTCCTTCTCTAATCTGTTTTTGAGGAGGTAAAGAAAATTGAATCGAAAAAAAGCGGAGCCGGTTTTCACCAACTCCGCTTTCCCTAAAAAAACGAAACGAAATTATTTTTTTGGAGGAGCACCCTGACCGCCTTGTCCGCCTTGACCGGGACCACCATGTCGCTCACGCCATTCTTTCATCACTTCTTGTTTGAATTTATGTTCGGCAACATATAGTTTGGCTACTTTTTTTACCGGAAGAATTTTCTTGAATTCAGCCTGGTATTTTTTCTCGATGTCCAATTCTTTTTGTTTCAAGGCCATCATTTGGTCCATGTTTTTCTCCACCTCGGCATCGGTCATTTCCTCAATTTTCTTGCCTTTCATGAGTTTACGCATTTCCTTTCGCACACTTTCCAATTCAGCTTCGCGCTGATTATACACCGGCCAAAACTTCTGAGCTTCTTCGGGAGTGAGTTCTAGTTCTTTGGTGATGAAAGCAATTTTTGCTGCTTCCATTTTTTCTTTTTTATCTGCAGGAATTTCAGGTTCCTGTGCCATGGCTACTTGCATCAGATGCAATCCCAATACCAACAACAATAATTTTTTCATGATTTTTAAATTTAAAGTTCATCCATTACATCACTCAAATCCATTTCATCGAGAATGTAATTTTCCAATTCTTCGTTTTCTGCTGCAATGCTGAAGGAAGAAGATCCATCCATGGCAATGATTTCGTGCACATCATTTTCATTCATTTCCAAAGGCAATTCCTCTCCAACATAGCTGTTCAATTCTTCGTCCGATACATCGGCAAGGGTAATCTCTGCTTTTCCGGAGCTCGTTTCGGAAGCGGGCAGCAAAGTATAACCAAGAATAAAAATGGCTGCTGCGGCTGCTGCGTAATACATCAAACGACGTACCGTTCCAATTTCACGCACAAGCGATTTTTCTAAACGGAAATTTTCGAAATAACCATCGGGTGCAGTGTAAACATCCTTTTTCGGAATGCTGTGTAAAATCGGAGCAGATTCCTTCAACTCGTTTTCTTCAATCTGATGCATCAGTCGAGAAGCGAATTGATCGAAATATCCTTCAGGTGCGGAGAAGGTATTCTTTTTAGGATCCTTATGTTCGTTATTCTTGCTCATTTTGAATTTGGACTACAATCAAGAAGCTTGGTTTAATGTCTGACGCAAATATTCTTCAATTTTTTTTACGGCAATATGGTAACTCGCTTTTAGTGCCCCAACCGAAGTGTCCAATATCTCCGACATTTCCTCGTATTTCAGCTCATCGTAATATTTCATGTTAAAGACCACGCGCTGTTTTTCAGGCAAAGTTTCAATGGCCCTTTGCAAGCGGTGCTGGATATCCTCTCCATTTAAATCCGGTACAGAACTATCGGCATGATCCGACACTTCAAAGTATTCGTCAATAGATTGCTGAAGATTTTTCTTGCTTTTGCTCAGAAAAGTAAGCGATTCATTGGTGGCAATGCGGTACAGCCAAGTGTACAATTGCGCATCCTCTCGAAAATTCGATAAACCTTTCCAGGCTTTAATGAAGGTGTTTTGCATGACGTCGTGCGTGTCGTCATGATCTACCAACAGCCTGCGAATGACCTGATAAATTTTGCGCTGGTATTTGCGCACAATCAGTTCAAAAGCCTGGTTGGCATCTCCGCTCTTTTGAAAGAGTTCCAGTAATTCCTTATCGCTTTTTTCGATCATCTTACCGGTCTCTTTAGCGGCTGACCTTATTTCCTTGCTAATACCTTTTCAACGGCGCGAACAATGTCCGGTGTGTCCAAACCATATTTGGTCATGAGCTCATCAGGTGTTCCGCTTTCGCCAAACGTATCGTTTACGGCAACCATTTCCATTGGAACAGGAAGGTTGGTAACGAGTACTTGCGCGATGCTCTCACCAAGACCACCTGCAATCATATGTTCTTCGGCGGTAACACAGCACTTGGTTTTGCGCACCGATTCTAAGACTGCCTGAACATCCAAAGGTTTAATTGTGTGGATATTGATTATTTCAGGATTGATTCCTTTTTCAAGTAAAATGCGACCGGCTTCAATGGCTTTCCATACCATATGTCCCGTTGCAAAAATGGTAACATCCACACCTTCGTTCAACATCAATGCTTTCCCGATTTCGAACTTCTGATTTTCTTCGGTGAAATTGGGCACTTTCGGGCGACCGAAACGCAGGTAAACCGGACCATGATGCTCTGCAATGGCAATGGTGGCAGCTTTGGTTTGGTTGAAGTCGCATGGATTGATAACAGTCATTCCCGGCAACATTTTCATCAAGCCGATATCTTCCAAAATCTGATGCGTTGCTCCGTCTTCACCCAAGGTTAATCCGGCATGTGAAGCACAAATTTTTACGTTTTTGTCGGAGTAGGCTACCGACTGACGAATCTGGTCATATACACGTCCCGTAGAAAAATTGGCAAAGGTTCCGGTAAACGGAATTTTACCGCCAATGGTCATACCGGCAGCAAGTCCAATCATATTGGCCTCTGCGATACCTGTTTGGAAAAAACGATCAGGAAATTCCTTTTCGAAAGCATCCATTTTGAGCGATCCGGTAAGGTCGGCACAAAGCGCAACCACATTCGGGTTTTTTCTTCCGAGTTCCAAAAGACCTTCTCCAAATCCGCTGCGGGTATCCTGATGATTTTTGACTTTAAATTTTTCCATGGTTAGAGTGTGAGAACGACAGTTTTTTCTGAATAAATGGTAAATGTTTTTTCAACCGTATACACGGTTTTAGAAGTTTTTTTGTTGCGGTAAACCACTTTGTATTTACCGGGTTGCAAATTGAAAATATGTTTTGAATTCCCTTCTTTCAAATCGCAAACCCATTTGATTTCACCTTGGTCGAGATGGAAGATGGAACCATATCCGGTTATAGGAGTATTAAGATCTAACGTTCCCGCCATTGGAACTTCCACCTTGGTAGAAATGCTTTGCGATACTTTTACATCGTTCATGTAAATACGCGGAAGTGTAAGGATTTCAATATCGTAAGTGCCAACAAGAAATTTCTGACGCTCCGGGAAATCCATTACATAAAGCGTTTGCATTTCACCTTTTTTACGCACAATGCAACGCACATTCGATTTGGTAAGCAGTCCGACTTTCGTTTCAATGTATCCCTGGGGTGCATCGACCTCAATGGTATTGTGTCGGCCTGGGACCAACTTTATTCCTTTCTTTTCAACTTGCGGAACAGTATGTACAACCAATTTGTAAGTCGTAAGTGGATCAATCGTCAAAGTATCTGGTAATCCTTTGGTGTTAAGGGTATGGATGTAATGGTATTTCAAAATTCCGGTGCGTTCATCGTAAAGCGAAAAACTCACATTGGTTTCTTTTGCTTTTTTGTAGATATCGAGCAAGTTGATTTGAGCCGTGGTACTGTTGAGCGCCTGACTCACCACGACTTGCATGATGGTTTTAAATGTCTCGGGTGTTGATGCATCGTAAACTGTTCCAAT
>JBIKKU010000316.1:0-3853 GCA_044360245.1 Flavobacteriales bacterium
GCTACCTCGGCACCAAACTCCTCCAGGTAATGGAAAAGGTTCCAGGTAAATGAATCGTAATTATCTAGGAGCAGGATGTGCAATGGGAACTTTATTTTTTGCAATTTTAATGAGAAAGATCAGTCTTATGCGTTTTCTCCCTGTTTTCTTATTGACTATTTTCGTGTCCTCATGCCATCCGACTATGAAAACCATCGTACATACCCCAGACGCTCCTAAGCCTATCGGTCCATACTCCCAAGCTGTTTTGGTTGACCATACGCTTTATGTTTCCGGCAATATCGCCATCGATCCAGCTACCGGAAATTTGGTAATGGACTCCATCGAAGCAGAAACCCACCAAGTGATGCAAAACATCGGCAATATTTTAAAAGCCGTTGAAATGGATTTTTCCAACATTGTGAAAACCTCCATTTTCCTTTCGAACATGAATGATTTTGCAAGAGTCAACGAAGTTTATGGTTCTTATTTCAAAGACCATTTTCCTGCACGCGAAACAGTTCAGGTTTCTCGACTTCCAAAAGATGTAAACGTAGAAATCTCAGTTATCGCGGTGAAGTAATCCGCATTTTTATCACCCAATCTATCATGGCAAGAAGCAATACCACGCCTGGCAAAATCCAATGCCAGGCGCTTTGCTCTTCCAGAAAAAACTTTCCTCCCAGAAAATAAGCCGGAATTGCGATACAGGCAGAGAGTCCGATGAGGATGCAAGCATAACCTGCCTTCCATTGACGCCACATCAAAATCAATCCTGCAATAACAAGAATAGAAGCAAAAACACCGCTCATTCCCATGGTGGCGTATTGGGTTTCAAAATCGGATATGCCATACGATTCGCCAAGCAATCGGATATTTTCTTTTATCAGCGCAGCATTGGCCGAGATGCTGACCATACGAATGGATAAGGTCTGCAAGAGGTAAGAAAAAAACAACCAAACCCAAATCGGCAATCCCGCCCAGAAAATAATACGCGTGAAAAGCGATGGTTTTTCTTTTCCAAGCAACCAAAGCCTGACTTTCGAAAATTCGATATCGTATGTTGATGTTTTAGACAAAATGCTTGATTACTCTTGAATACAGGAAAATAAAAGCTAATCCAATTATGGTGAAAGTGATTGTACCTACCCACAAAATTTGGTATTCCCAAATCGTAAGAAAAGGTGAAAGCATAAACAACACAAACGATAACACATACAGATAAAACCCTTTCTTTTTATAGGATCGCATCATCAATGCCCCGAGAAATGAAAGCAAATTTGCAAAAGCTACCACCATGTAATGGTGACCATAACTCCGGAAAAGTCCATCTAAATTTCCTTGCTTTTGGTATTTATCAAAGCGCTCTTCTCCAATGGTATTCCGAAAAGAAAAATAAGCATCCTGTGCTTGTTTTAATTGACTACCTTCTTTGGTGGTGACATCAATATTTTGTCCTTGTGCCGCAATTCCTTTTTGGATAACAGGTTCCAGGTTATTGTACATCATTACATACATCACAGCGAAAACAAATCCAATCACAGACCCAATAAAGGTGAGGGTTGTAAGGATGTTCACAAAGCGTTGATCGGGTCGTGAAAACACGGTTTCCGTTTCGTCAATTGTATTGCTCATGGTTTTAATTTACTCCAGGTTTGAAAATTCAGTTCCATTTGTTGATCGATGTTTTCCTTTCGAATCACACGCCAGGTGCGGTAATGACTTTGATCTACAAAAGGAAGCACAACTGATTTCATTTCACCGCTGCGGGAAACAAGTAATTCAATTTCTTTTCCGGCAAAATAGGCAATCCATTTATTGGCATCTGCATTTACCGTAAATCCGTTGACTGAAATAATTCGATCACCAGGCGCAATCCCTGCAAAATAAGAAGCATCCGAAGGATTCACACCCAATACCACACTACCATTGGCAGCATCGTTCACTTTTATTCCATAGTGTTTTTCAGTCAAGGTATTTGGATCCAAATCCACCAATTCAAGTCCGATGTAATCAAGCGCACTTCTCAATTGAGGTAAATAGGATGATTTACCATTTACCAGTGTATCAAAATATTCACACAATCCGGTTCCGGCAAATTTCTCAACGATGGTTCTGTAATCCGAAGCAGAATAACCTTTTCCTTTTTGGTAATATTCAGTGTACAAGGTTTTCATCACATCGTGTAAACTGTGCTTTCCATCACTGTTGCGCAGAATGAGCACATCCGCAATAAAGGCAAGCAAACAACCTTCGGTATAAATGGAAACTTTGCGCTCAGGAACACCCGGGACATATCCATCCAACCACATATCAAAAGAAGAATCGGCCACGGAATAATTCACGCGTCCGAAATTATCCATGTGCTTTTGAATTTGCGCACTCAATTCAGCCAAATAGGAAGGAACATCAAATACACGAGAGGATAACAAAAAGTAATCGCCTAAATAAGTGGTAACCCCTTCGGCAACATATCCGGTTTTAAAATAATTCTCGCGGGTGTAATCGTATGGCCACATTTCTTCGGGACGAATACTCTTGATGTTCCAGGCATGGTACAATTCGTGTGAACACAATCCAAGTAAATCGTCGTACCTGTCGCGCATGAGCTCATAACCTGGACCAAGCGCATTTACACTGGAGGTTTGATGCTCTACGCCATGGTAAAATTGTCCGGGTAAAATCTGCAGTAAGAAATGGTATTCTTTAACGGGAAATTCACCGAATGCGCGAATTTGTGCTTCGGTAAACGCGCTAAAATCTTTTACAATGCGATCCATATCCGGTTTACATTCACCTTGAATCCATATATTAAAATTCGTACCCAAACATTCGTAGGATGCGTGTTTCATGTTCGGAGAGGCAATGAATGGACTATCGGCCAATTCATGAAAAGAACCTGCGTTCATTGTCCAAATACGTAAATCCTTTTCCGGACGCGGTGTTTCTTTGGTTAATCCGCAAGCCAATTCCCATGAAAAAGGCAAGTGCAATTCCACTCTTGCTGCTTCGTCAATTCGTTCGGGGACATAAATCAAACAATTTACGGGATTCATGTACAATTGTCCGGCATCCAAAAAGGTAGAGCCTGCATTTAGATCAGCTGCATAATACTGATACTTCACCAAAATTTCATGCGTGCCTGAAGCGAGCACTTCCCAGCTGTCTTTCGTAAGTTTCTTGAACGGAACAGCACTTCCCTTTTCATCGAACACCTGAAAACAACGCACATTTTTTGCAAAATTTCCTAATTCATAACGACCGGGACGCCAAGCAGGCAATTGCAAATTGATTTTCTTTTGTGCAAGCGAAGGTATTTTTACTTCTATATCAACGAAACGATGTTGCGGTTGGTGAAAGGAAATGCGGTAATGCATGATTCGATTTTTTACAAAACTACATGAATATACTATCTTGAAACACCTAAAACCAGATTAAATGAAAAAGTTATTCGAAATAGGGATGGCGACGTATTGCTGGACTACCATCGTGGTGCAGTACATCCTCATACTAACTCCCGAAAAGCTGGAAAAACCGGGATTATGGATGCATTCGGTCAACTACTTTTTATTCATGACAGTGATGTCGAATATTCTGGTTGCGCTAACCATGACGGCTGCAGTATTACCAAAAGGGAATCAACTCACTCAATTTTTCAAACGTCCTCAAACCCAAAGTGCAGTGTTGGTTTACATTACCGTAGTTTTTGCCGGATATCATTTTTTGTTGGCTGATTTATTTCACCATACGGGACTGAATTATTGGGCTGATATGTCGTTGCATTATTTCATACCACTTTTGTACGCGGTGTATTGGTTATTCCTAAACAAGAAAACCGAACTGCATTTTCGCTTGATTGGTAAATGGTTGATTT
>JBIKKU010000437.1:0-2505 GCA_044360245.1 Flavobacteriales bacterium
TAGGTGTAGTCTTGTTCCTGAAATTCTGTCGTAAATACTGCTCTGTCCCTTACTGAAAATTATACTAACAAAGTAAATAAATACTATGACTTGTGGAATAATTAGAATTGCCCATGTCCAAATCGGTATTTCTCTTCCAACAGATTCATAATAGATAATCCAGTGGACTCCTGTGTGAGCAAGTTCCCAAGGTAAATATTTCAACACATTCCTCTGCAAAATGCTTTTGGTTGTCTTGTTTCCGTGAACCAAAACCATTAGATTAAGTGTTCTTTTTCCGATGGTTGCTTTCCACTTACTTTTCTCTGTAAAATACGAATAGGTTATTACAGGCAAGGTCAGTGTCAAAAAACCGATTAGTTGTCCCAAATATGGGTTTATGTCTTCTTGTCTAACTTCAAATAACAAACTCGTCACAGTGAAAAGTAACACGGCATACAATACAATAATTCCGAAGTCTATTGTCCAAGCTAAAATTCTATGTATGAGCTGTCGGTTTGTCATATACTTGCTGCTAACTCCTTAATAAGTCGGAGAATATCATTCCTATCCCAATTTAAACAAAATCCACAATCCTTTCGTACAAAGCTAGTGCGCCATTTTTGGCGTAATGGAATTATGTATTTGATAAGAAATGATTCGGATAAATGTTTTGAGGAAAGGGGCTTTTAAGGATTACTAGGCTATTACACGCATGGTCCTTTCGGTCAAATAAAAAGGAAATTAACCCTTTACCTAGCTTCAAAAAAAACGAACAAGCTTACCGGATGGTCTGCCAAACATTTAATGGATTGCTACCAAGGAGAAATTATTTGAACTGTACTTTATTGGAATACATTCGAACTGCCGGCCCGAAAAAGGAAATTGAATCTGTTGGATGGTCTATTCTTTCAAAAATTTTGTCACAGAAATTCCTTTGTCGCTTACCGCCTTAATAAAATACAGTCCGGTGGATAAATCCGAAACACCAAGGTTTATGCTAGAAAGCCCGTATGTATGAACAGTTTTTATATTCTGTCCTTGCATGTTGAAAATTTCGATGTAAATGACGCGGTCAAAGGTTGCCGACAAAACGTTGTTTACCGGATTAGGACTGACCACTAAAACAGGGATTTCATTCTCAGCTTCCTCATTTACGGAAACCGTAAAACAACAATTTGAAAGCACAGTGTCTGAACAAAAAAACAATAAACCGGCACCTGACTCAAAATAAATCCCATTTAGATTGATTAAATCTCCTGAAAACCCAACACCTTGAATCAAGGAAGGAAATGTCGAAAAATCGTCATAAAATTTATACATTTTATGGTACTCATTACAAAAGAGGATAGAATCAATTCCGGTTACAACAGCCGGTTCATCGACAAAGCCAAATATGAGGGAATACCAATCCGGGGGAAGAGGCAGGGTATCGCCAATTTCAAGATTAAAATCATACCACAAATGCTCAATGGTATCATCTGCCGGAAAAATATAAGCTCGATTACTCGTGTCGTTTCTAAAGGCATAGCTGTAGGTAAACGGACCATCCTGATGATAGGTATCTGCTCCTATTCTGTGACCGGGGGCACTAAACAATTTTATGTAATCTAATCCGTTAATCGTGGTATCACCGGAACTTTTATAAATCTTGGAATAAATTTCAACAGGATATGCCCAGAAATATTCGGTACACCAAATGGCATGTTCTGAAATTGCTTTTTGATTCTGACTTATAGACTGGTTAGCCCAAAAGAAAATGGACATAAAACAGATAATCCTGTAAAGTTTTTTCATCGCATTATTTTGGAAACAACCTACAATGCACAATGTAAATTGTTTTATTCTCTTACAATATATCCAATCTTTCTTCCCGATTTTCAATTTATTGCACCAATTATTTACAAGACGAGAAAAGGTTCCTTTAGATGGGGAAACGGTGATTCATGTCGTAAAAGGAAGGCATGAAGCCTAAAACGGCAGTCACAACTTCCCACTGTGGTGCACTACTTCCAACAAAGTGCGGAAAGCGGCGAAATGTCCGGCGTAGCGATCGCTGTGTTCTTTGCGCAAGGCAAGAGCGAAAATAGATTCGTATTGTTCGAAGGTGGACATGTCCTTACACAGGTACTGCACCGAATACGAAACTCCGCCTTCGGATTCGGCAAGGATGCGGCAGATTTTATTGTCGAGGAACATGCCGGTATTCATCACATCCGGAATATGGGTGTTGATCATCCAGTTCAACCAATCCTGCTCCATTTTTTCGTCGATGTTTACCGTTACGTTGTAAAGAATCATAAACCTGCTTTTTTGCAAAACTACAATTCTCCGCATTTGTGGCAAAATCAGTATTTTTAAAGTGTGAAGTCCATTCCGCTGCCCTTCCGTATTCATCCCAAGGCCATTTTGTTGTCCCTGTTCATGTTGTTTCATGTGCTGGAATACCTTAGTGCGCAGTTCAATTTTGTATTGCATGACATCAGCTCCGGCGAATTCAACCGAGCCAATTGGGAAGGCGTGGAT
>JBIKKU010000319.1:0-3831 GCA_044360245.1 Flavobacteriales bacterium
CACTGTAAAAACACCTAAAGGAATTTTCACATCAAAGCCTTTGAGGTTGTTTTCGCGTAAACCTTTTAGTTCGATGTAATCCTTCCAGGTACGACGTTTGGTGGGGACTTCAATAGCTTCTTTACCGGTCAGAAATTTAGCTGTCATAGAATCTTTAGCACCCAAAAGTTTGCTGTGGTCTCCTTGAAAAACAACTTGTCCACCATGCGATCCTGCTAAAGGTCCCATATCGATGATCTCATCTGCCGATTGCATCACCTCTTCATCGTGTTCTACAACAATAACGGTATTCCCAATATCGCGCAGGGATTTGAGCACGCCGATTAGTTTTTGGGTATCACGCGGATGTAATCCAATAGATGGTTCATCCAAAATATACATCGATCCAACCAAGCTGCTACCTAAAGAAGTTGCAAGGTTAATGCGTTGGGATTCTCCTCCGGAAAGCGTATTGGCTGTGCGGTTCAAAGTGAGGTAGGAGAGTCCGACTTCATCGAGAAAACGCAGTCTGGAATTGATTTCAAGCAAAATACGTTTGGCAATTTTTTCATCGTGTGCACTTAATTTCAGTTTCCCAAAAAAAGTACGCAATTCATGTATGGGCATAAACAATAAATCGGTGATGGATTTATCGTTGATTTTTACGTATTGGGCATCCTTGCGCAAGCGGGTTCCGAGGCAATCCGGACAAGTGGTCTTTCCCCTGTATCTGCTCAGCATTACACGGTATTGGATCTTGTACATATTGGCTTCGAGGTGTTCGAAAAATGCATCAAGACCTTGAAAATATTTATTGCCTTTCCACAACAAATCTACTTGTGCTTTGGTGAGTTGACTCACTGGTTTGTGAACTGGAAAATCGAATTTGGCAGCATGTTTCACCAATTCTTTTTTCCATTCTCCCATGGTTTCGCCTTTCCAGCAAGCTACTGCGTCTTCGTAAATGGAAAGGGATTTGTTCGGAATGACCAGATCAGGATCGATGCCGATAACAGAACCAAATCCTTCACATGTTTTACACGCACCAACCGGATTGTTAAACGTGAAAAAATGAACGGAAGGCTCTTCAAACGTAATGCCATCAGCCTCAAAACGGTTATTAAAGGTTTTTCTGGTTTTCTTGTTGTCCTGGACTTCTACAACGCATTCACCTTCGCCTTCAAAAAATGCAGTTTCTACTGAATCTGCAATACGGCTATCGTTTTCATCATTGTCTTTTTCCGCAGTAAAGCGGTCAATCATGATGAACAACACATCCGAATTTTTGAATTTTCGATTCAATACTTCTTCCATCGGAAAAACTTCGCCGTTGACTTCTACTCGCGTAAAGCCTTGCTGCATCAATAATTCCAATTGTTTCTGATGGGTTCGGTCGTTTTTGCGGATGAAGGGCGCAAACAAAATCACACGTGTTCCTGCGGGAAGTCCGGAAATAAAAGCGGAAACATCTTTCACCGATTCACGCTTCACTTCCTTGCCTGAAACGGGCGAGTAGGTTTTTCCTGCTCTAGCAAATAATAGTTTGAGGTAATCGTAGATTTCAGTAACGGTTCCAACTGTTGATCTTGGATTGCGGGAAATGACTTTTTGCTCAATGGCAACGGCAGGTGAAATACCGCGAATATGGTCGACTTCGGGCTTGTCTAAGCGACCCAAAAACTGTCGGGCATAAGACGACAAGCTCTCAACATACCTTCTTTGTCCCTCGGCATAAAGTGTATCAAAAGCCAGCGAAGACTTACCGGAACCTGATAGTCCCGTTACCACCACCAGTTTATTTCTTGGAATGGCCACGGAAACGTTTTTCAGATTGTGCACCCGTGCACCTTCAATAAGGATGTGAGATTGTATGGTAGGTTTAGACATGGCTTGAATCAAGTGAACAAAAATACGAGGCTTTTTGTTTGCATCATTAGAAAAATACAGGGATTCTGGATGATTTTTCCACTCATTGGGAGGATATAGCCGTTCATTGAATTCTCATGTGTTTTAACCTGCACCAAATAGGGAATTCCTATTTTCGTGTACCATTCTCCGGATATGAAAAAAACTGTCTTATTTACCTTGTTTCTGTTTTGTGCGGGATGGCTTGCTGCCCAACAAAAATTTACACTCTCCGGATATGTGAAAGACGGCGCCAATGGTGAATTTATGTTGGCAGCAAACGTGTATGTTGAGGAATTGAAATCGGGTACCACAACCAACAATTACGGTTTCTTTTCCATCACCATTCCACAAGGAGTTTACCATGTTCGTTTTTCGTTTGTGGGATACGATGATGTGGTAAAAGAAATTAACCTGAATGGCGATCAACGTCTTAACATTGAATTAAAGCCTACAAGCACCGAACTCAAAGCAGTTGAAATCAGCGCAGAAGCTTCCAATGAAAACACACAAAGTACTGACATGGGAAAGGTTTCGCTCGACATTTCAAAAGTGAAAGCTCTACCTGCATTCATGGGTGAAGTTGATGTGATGAAAACCATTCAGCTTCTTCCGGGAGTGCAAGCCGCAGGAGAAGGAAATTCAGGTTTTTATGTGCGCGGTGGCGGACCGGATCAGAATTTGATTTTATTGGACGAGGCTGTAGTTTACAATGCATCGCATTTGTTTGGGTTCTTCTCGGTATTCAATGCAGATGCCGTTAAAAATGTTGAACTGTACAAGGGTTCCATGCCCTCCAATTTTGGCGGAAGGTTGGCCTCGGTGGTGGACGTCACCATGAACGATGGAAATTCGAAAGAATACAAAGTAGATGGAGGTATTGGATTGATTGCTTCTCGACTTACCGTGCAAGGTCCCATTAAAAAAGATACAAGTTCTTTTATACTCTCTGCACGCCGCACCTATATTGATGTTTTGGCAAAACCTTTCATCAAAGAGAGTTCAGCCTTTTACGGTTCGGGTTATTATTTCTACGATTTTAATGCGAAAGTCAATTACCGTTTTTCCGACAAGGACCGCGTTTTTCTGAGTGGCTATTTCGGAAGAGATGTGTTCAATTACCGGAACAAAGATGCAGGATTTAACGTGCGTATTCCATGGGGAAATGCAACGGCAACGCTAAGGTGGAATCACTTGTTCAGCGATAAATTGTTCATGAATGTTGCTGCGATTTACAGCGATTATCAATTTGAATTTTCCGCATCGCAAGATGATTTTGAATTCGCATTGTTTTCGGGAATCACCGATTGGAATGGAAAAATCGATTTCACGTATTTGCCCAATCCCCGACACACCATTCGTTTCGGAGGAAATTACGTGTACCACACTTTTGTGCCCAGCAGTGCAACAGCCAAGCAAGGCGATCTCACTTTCGATACCGGTGGAATTGTTGAATTGTTTGCACACGATGCTGCGCTATATTTCAACGATGATTTTGTGGTAAGCGATCGTTTTTCCATCAGTTACGGATTGCGCTATTCCTTGTTTAATCAGGTTGGTCCGTTCACGCGTTACCTGAAAGATCCTACCATGGGCACCAATTCCGATACTATCGTTTACGAAAAAGGCGAAAGTGTGGCCTTGTATCATGGTCCTGAACCACGCGTCTCCATGCGTTATTCCCTCAATAAAGTTTCTTCTCTGAAAGCTGCCTACACGCGAAATTTGCAATACATCCATCTTGCATCGCTTTCTGCAGTTTCTTTGCCAACCGATGTTTGGGTGCCATCAACCGATCGAGTACAACCGCAAATCGGAAATCAATTTTCCATCGGTTATTTCAGGAATTTCAAGGAAGACAAGTACGAAGCCTCGGTGGAATTGTATTACAAAACCATGGACAATCAGGTGGAATACCGCGAAGGTGCTGCGCCTGAAGATGATGTA
>JBIKKU010000037.1:0-13713 GCA_044360245.1 Flavobacteriales bacterium
GGAACCTGTTGCCGAAGAAAAACACTTCAACTGGGAGCAATCGCATAGCTTTTTCACCTGGTTAGTGCCACAAGAGGAAAAGACCGAAGAACCCAAAATCAACCAGCCTTTTAAGTCGAAATTGGAAGAAACCGAGGATTTGGTGGACAAATTCCTGAAAAAGGAACCACGCATCACCCCGCAAAAAGTGGACTTCTACACGGCGGGTAATGTGGCCAAGCTTTCCATTGCCGATACCGACGAGGTTGTTTCTGAGACACTTGCATCCATTTACTCCAAACAAGGCTATTTCAATAAGGCGATTCGTGCCTATGAAAAATTAAGTTTGAAATTTCCCGAAAAATCCGCTTACTTTGCGTCCCGCATTAAAGAACTGGAAGTTCTGCAGGCGCAAAAACCATCAAAAAAATAAATACCATGGCTTGGTTAGTTACCATTCTTCTTATCGCAGTTTGTGTATTGCTTACTGCAATTGTTCTGATTCAGAATCCAAAAGGCGGCGGAATCAACTCCGGTCTTTCTGCTGCAAACTCTGTTATTGGCGTTAAAAACAGCGCTGACATTGTAGAAAAAGGTACTTGGTATCTTGCCATTGGTTTAATTGCCATTTCGCTTTTCAGCGGTGTGTTGATGGGAACCGGTGTTCAAGAGGAGAAAAAACCTAAGACCTCCGTTCAAACTACACTTCCACAAGGTTCTTCGTTGAACCTTCCTGCTGCGAAATAATGTCGCATCATAAAGCTTTTCGAATGTCAGTGTGTCACAGCACTGACATTTTTATTTTATACCTGCTGCCATTTCAACCTGATTTTGCCTTTGGAACAATTTCTGTCAATGGCCTTTCGTCAATCCTAAAAACAAATTACCATGTCAGTTAACGTGAAACCTATTGCAGACCGTGTCCTTGTATTGCCGGACGCTGCAGAAACCAAAACTGCTTCCGGGATTATTATTCCGGATACCGCCAAAGAAAAACCACAACGCGGAACCATTGTGGCTGTTGGCACAGGAAAAAAAGATGAGCCGCTTACCGTAAAGGTGAACGACAAAGTGTTGTACGGAAAGTATTCCGGAACTGAAGTTCAGATTGACGGTACCGACTACCTCATCATGAAAGAAAGTGATATTTACGCAATTATTTAATCCCCAATTCTGAAGCATTATGGCCTCTAAAGAAATCTCATTCAGCACAGAAGCACGCGAAAAATTAAAGCGTGGCGTTGACGCTTTGGCTGACGCAGTTAAAGTAACGCTTGGTCCAAAAGGACGCAACGTTGTGATCGATAAAAAATTCGGTGCTCCGCATGTGACCAAAGACGGTGTTTCGGTTGCAAAAGAAATTGAACTGAAAGACAAAATTGAAAACATGGGTGCACAGCTGGTAAAAGAAGTTGCCAGCAAAACCGCAGACATCGCCGGTGACGGAACCACTACTGCTACTGTTTTAGCGCAAGCTATTGTTAGTGCAGGATTGAAAAACGTTGCTGCAGGTGCCAATCCGATGGACCTCAAACGTGGTATTGACAAAGCTGTTGAAGCTGTTGTTGCCGAGTTGAAAAAAATCTCACGCGAAGTTGGAAACGACAATCAGAAAATTGAGCAAGTCGCAACCATCTCTGCCAACAACGATAACAAAATCGGAAAACTGATTGCTGAAGCAATGGCTAAGGTGACCAAAGACGGTGTGATTACCGTTGAGGAAGCTAAAGGCACAGAGACTGAAGTAAAAACCGTTGAAGGGATGCAATTCGATCGTGGATACCTTTCTCCTTACTTCATCACCGATCCTGAAAACATGAATGTGGTGTTGGAAAATCCATACATCCTCATCACCGATAAAAAAATCTCCAGCATGAAGGAACTTCTTCCTATTCTGGAGCAAAGTCTGCAAACCGGTCGTCCGATGCTGATTATCGCTGAAGACGTTGATGGTGAAGCTATTCAAACATTGGTGGTAAACAAATTGCGTGGTGCATTGAAAATCTGTGCTGTAAAAGCTCCGGGATTTGGTGATCGCCGCAAAGCGATGTTGGAAGATATCGCCACACTTACCGGTGGAACCTTGATCGCAGAAGAACAAGGTTACCGTTTGGATGGTGCTGATCTTTCTATGCTTGGTTCTGCTGAAAAAATTACCGTTGATAAAGACAATACCATTATCGTAAACGGAAAAGGAAACAGCGATAACATCAAGTTGCGCATCAACCAGATCAAAGCACAGATGGATTCTACTACCTCTGACTACGATCGCGAAAAACTTCAGGAACGTTTGGCTAAACTTGCAGGCGGTGTTGCCGTGTTGTATGTTGGTGCTGCCACTGAAGTGGAAATGAAAGAGAAAAAAGACCGTGTTGAAGATGCATTAGCTGCTACACGTGCCGCTGTTGAAGAAGGTATCGTTGCAGGTGGTGGCGTTGGATTCATTCGTTGTCAATCGGCTCTCGATGGCTTGAAAGGTGAAAACGAAGATCAAAACACCGGTATCGCTATTGTTCGTCGCGCTATTGAAGAACCACTCCGCACTATCGTTTCCAACGCAGGTGGTGAAGGTTCAGTTGTAGTGAACAAAGTGAAAGAAGGTCAAGGTGATTTCGGTTACAATGCCCGTACCGATAAATACGAAGATTTGTTTGCAGCAGGTGTAATCGATCCAACCAAAGTTAGTCGTGTTGCACTTGAAAACGCATCTTCTATCGCAGGTATGTTGCTCACCACCGATTGCGTGATTTCTGAAAAAGAAGAAGAAAATCCGGTTCCAATGGGCGGAGGAATGCCAGGCGGAATGGGAGGAATGATGTAATTTCCTTTCTTCGAAAAAATAAAAACCCCGTCAACAACATTGACGGGGTTTTGTTTTTTAATGCATTTTGTTTTGACTTATCTTCCTTCAGAAGCGTCTTCGCATTTTTCAACTTCTTCTTCCAATTTCTTCATGAAGGCTTCATCGTTTTTGTATTTCGACTCCAATTCATCTTCAAACTTTTCACGTTCATCACGTGCTTTGTCTTTTTCTTCATCCGAAGCAGCGTTGTGTACTTTTGCATTCAGTTCACACCACTTCTTTGCTAAAGCTTCGGGTGTGTTGGCATTGCCACAGGAGATAAATACTGTAGCCATCAATAAGCATGCACTTGTAAAAATAGTTCTCATAGCTATTTGTTTAACGTTTATTTCTGCGTGATTTATTTTGCCTTTGAGGAGCAGCATGTTGTTGCTTGCGTTTTTCTTCAAGCCATTTCGGGACTTTGGATTTTTGTGCAGAAGGTCGCTCCTCGCCTAACAAACGCAGCGACAAATCGGGACGTTTCAACATTTTCAATTTCTCCCGAATCCAATCGCGATTTTCTTTTTGGTACCAGAAGAAAAATTTATTCTGATCTCGTTTTTCTTTTTCCGATTTCGGTGTGTGCACCGGTTGCAATGTGTAAGGATGATATCCCGAATAAAAAATTTCAGTCGCCACAGTCATTGGTGTCGGCGTAAAATCTTGCACTTGTTCTAAATGAAAACCAAGGTCTTTGGTTTCCGCTGCCAGATTCGCCATGTCTTCTTCGGAAGTTCCGGGATGCGAAGAAATGAAATAAGGTATCAATTGCTGATTCAATCCATATTTCCGATCTATTTCATCAAAGCGTTTTTTAAACTCTTTAAAATGCTTGAAAGAGGGCTTACGCATGATTTTCAAGGTCTCATCCGAAGTGTGTTCCGGCGCGACTTTCAATCTGCCTGAAACGTGGCGTTTCAAAACCTGTTCCAAGTATTCATCGATGGATTTATCAGCATCTTTATTGTAGGATCGAGTCAACAAATCGTAGCGAATTCCACTTCCCACAAATGCTTTTTTCACTTTGGGATGCGCATCTACTTTTTTGTAAAGTTCGGTCATGCGCGTATGATTGGTATCGAGGTTGGAACAAATCACCGGATGGATACAAGATGGACTTACACACCTGTCGCAGATTTCCTGCACCTTGCCCTTCATCTGGTACATGTTGGCTGATGGTCCACCGAGATCCGAAATGTATCCTTTAAAATCGGGCATGTTGACCACCTGATCCAATTCGCGTAAAATGGAATCTTCGGAACGGCTGGCGATGAATTTTCCCTGATGTGCGGAAATGGTACAAAAACTACATCCACCAAAACAACCGCGATGCATGTTGATCGAGAATTTGATCATTTCATACGCAGGGATTGGTCCGCGTTTTTTGTATTTGGGATGCGGATATCGGGTATAAGGCAAATCGAATGAATGATCGATTTCTTTTTCCGTCATGGTTTGGAATGGCGGATTGATGATTAAATATTCATCTCCGATTTCCTGAATGAGTCGTTTGGCGTTGAGTTTATTCGACTCCTGCTCGACATGTTTAAAATTGGATGCGTAAGTTTTTTTATCCTTCAGGCAAGCTTCATGCGATTGGAGAAAAAGATCTTTCCACGATTTATTTTTTGGTAAACCTTCTGCTTTTTTCTTTAAGTAGGCCGTTTGTTTCACCATGGTGAGCTGATGAAAAGGAACTCCTTTTTGCAACAACTGAATGATTTCGCGCAAGGGTTGTTCACCCATTCCATACACAAGCAAATCCGCCTGACTACTGCTTAAAATATTCGGCACCAATTTATCGCTCCAGTAATCGTAATGTGTAACGCGTCGCAGAGATGCTTCGATTCCACCGATGAGCACAGGAACATCCGGATACAAATCCTTCAGAATTCGCGTGTAAACATTTACGGCATAATCCGGACGATGTCCTGCTTTTCCTCCTGGAGTATACGCATCGTTGGAACGCGGACGTTTATTGGCGGTGTAATGGTTCACCATGGAATCCATACAACCTGAAGTCACCCCAAAAAACAAACGTGGTTTTCCGAATTTTTTAAAATCGCGTAAATCATCTTGCCAATTGGGTTGAGCAACAATGGCTATACGCAGGCCTTCGCTTTCAATGATGCGTCCGATGACGGCAGTTCCAAATGCGGGATGGTCGACATAAGCATCACCGGAAATCAAAACGACATCCAATTCATCCCAGCCTCTTAGCTGTGCTTCTTTTACGGTTGTGGGCAACCAGGCCGTTATAGGCAAATCCTCGCTCATGGTAAGGCAAAGGTAGTCCACCACAAGCGCATTTCAAAAAGAGCCAAAAAACAAAGGGAGCTGCATGACTGACTCCCTTTGCACCACGAAAAATGAGGTTATAACACCTTCATTTCTACACGACGGTTGAATTCATGATCTTCTTCCGAACACTTCACGCCATTTTTGCATTGGTTCAGAATTTTGGTTTCTCCATATCCTTTCGGCACCAAACGTTTGGCATCGATGCCATGTTCAATCAAATACTTCACGGTCGATTCCGCACGTTTTTGTGAGAGTTTCAAGTTGTAAGGATCGCTACCACGAGCATCGGTATGTGCGCTCATCTCGACGCGGATGCTAGGATTATCATTGAGGAAGTCGATGATTTGCGCCAAAACTTTAAACGATTCGGGACGCAGGGTTGCTTTGTCGTAATCGAAATAAATGTTCGGGATTTTGATAACGGTATTTTTTGCAATAGCCGGTTCCATCTGCAATTCGCCAAATGCAGCCAACACATCTTTGCGATCGCTTGCAGGAACATCAATCGTTTTGGTTTGAAATCCCGGAGCTTCGAAACTTACGGTGTACTCGACATTTTTATCGAGAATCAATTCCACTTTACCTGTAACATCCGTTATTTTTTCTTTCACTTTTTCAACGGGTTTGCCGGAAGGTTTTTTCACTAGGGTAATTTTTACATCACGCAAAGGCTGCAGTGTGATTTTATTCAAAGCAATACCGCTGATGGTATCGGGATATACGGGTTTGGGATGCTGACGGAAATAATAAATGCGGTCGTAACCATGTGTGCCTTCTCTGTTGGAAGAAAAATATCCGTGCAGCAATCCTTTCTCTTCACGAACAATAAAAGAGAAATCATCTTTGGAGGAATTGAAAGGTTTTCCAAGGTTGCTGACTTCCTCTACTACCCTGCCTTTGAGTTTTGCCACGTAGATATCGGCACCACCAAATCCTGCTTTTCCTTTGGAAGAAAAAAACAAAGAGTCACCTTTGACAAAGGGATACATTTCATCCAATGCAGAATTGACTTTTGGCCCGAGGTTCACCGGCAATGACCAGGATCCATCCGGATTGGCATCGCTTCGGTAAATATCGTAACCGCCTAAACTACTTTTCATGTTAGAAGCAAAATAGATGGATTTCCCATCCGCCGTTAGAAATGGAAACACACAATCATATTCCGACCCGTTGAACGAAAGCTCTTTCACATTGGTCCAATTTCCATTTTGCAAATTCGCCGAATAAATTTTCAGAATGTTTATTCCCTCTTCCGAAATTTTAAGTTTCTCTGCTTTACGCGGACGGTATTTGGTAACCGTTGTTGCATTACCTGAATAATACAGGGTTTGCTGATCGGAAGAAAAATTGGGTGTTCCTTCATAAAACGAGCGGTTCAGATCACCTGTAAGAATAAGTGGTTTATCGAACTTCACCGAGTCGAAACACTTTACATAAGCTAAATCGTAAAATGCTGTTTTTGTTGCAAAATCTTGAATTTGCGGATTCGCAAAAACCAATCCTTCTTGATAAAAAGCAATTCCCATGCTGCGACTTCCGGTTTCGATATCGGTTTTGTACACCGAAAATTTCCGTACGGAATCTTTGTGCAACATGGCCCAATCGCACCACTCTTTGTACTCGTTTTTTGGAAGCGCTGCTTTGGCGACATATTGCTCAAATACTTTTTTAGCCTCTTCATAACGTTCAAGGTTCATCAGCAATAAAGCATAATGCAACATATTTTCTGCCGAATTTTCTTCCTTGAACTCCATCAATTTACCGTACCAGGTCACCGCGTTTTCGTAATCAAACAACATGCGGTACGTTTTTGCAACGCGCTCCGTCATGTAAAAACGTTTCACTACTACTTTTTCATTCAATGCCAATTGGTATTCCTGAATGGCTTCTACGTAATATCGTTTACGGAAATAATCATCTCCCTGCTCCAAATGCGAACGTTGTGCATGAACCGGAAACATTGGCATACAAAAGCACACAAGGGCAATCCAAAATAATCTCTTCATCGCTGTAAATTAAAATCGTGGCACGGAAACAACCGGTTCTTTTGGAGGATTCAACTGATAGATCAACAAAATTTCATGTGATCCGTTGGAGAAATTTCCGATCTGACCCATGTTGTATTCATAGCCGTATGACATTTTCAAAGAAGGCACAATCTGCGCTGTAATCATGGCTAAAATTTCTTTACTCGTGCGGTAAGAAACTCCAGCTCCAATGATACGACGGTACATCAACTGTGCATTCAAATCGAATTGCATGGGCGCTCCGGAAACTTCTTTTACCAACGTGGATGCGTTCAAATCCCACTTTTCATTCAAACGGAAAGAGTATCCGCTATGGAAATAAAAATGCAGGTTTTGCACATCAAATCCTGTAGTTCCTTTCGACGCTCCTGAGGTGGTGAATTCAATTTTATTGTTCATCAAATTGGGCAATGCAAATCCCGCATAAAAACGGTTTTTGTGAAAATACATTCCGAATTTAAAATCAGGCAAAGGCACTAAAGGTGAAGAAGCTTGAAACAAAGGATCGTTCTGATCGATGGTATGCAACTGCGAATAATCGGCTTGCAATAAATCCAAACTTGCAGATAAACCAAAGGACATATACGCATTCAATCCTGCCTTAAAGGAATAGGCATACGATGCAGATACTTCGGAATTGTTGTTGATTCCAATAGCATCGTGAAATGCAGTTACCGACAAAGTATGTTTGTTTCGTTTTAAAGGAACAATGGCATTGAATCCTTGTGTCACGGGAGCACCATCAAATTGCGTCCATTGCGAACGGTAAAATCCGGCAAGGGTAATTTTAGAATAGCTCCCAATAGAGGCAGGGTTCATAAAAGGTTGATGAATCATGTACTGACCCATGTGGATTTGATTCTGTGCACTCGCATGAACAGCAAAAAATACCGATAGCAAAAGCAAAACTTTTTTCATGTGCTTATCGTGTTTTTAATTCAACATAACCTGTAATTGGAGCAATTCCTTCACCTAATTCAAGAATAAAGAAATACGTTCCATCAACGACTTTATCGCCGGACACTCTCAACTTTTCGTTGTTGCTTGTTCCATCCCAATTGTTTTGGTAAGGCGATGCAGAAAATACAGGATCTCCCCAGCGGTTGAAAATGGTGATTTTATTTTCGGGATATTGGTTCAATCCAACAATCACAAAATAATCGTTGAATCCGTCGCCATTGGGTGTAAATCCATTCGGCACATCAACAGGAGTACCATCAACAATTACACTGCGCGTGGTGGTATCGGTACATCCCAATGAATCGGTAACAATCAAGGTTACGGTATACGTTCCCGGAACATCGTACGATCCACTTGTATTTTCGGAAGTTGACGTTGCACCGTTTCCGAGGTTCCAGAAATACGATAAACCATTTCCTGTTGAAGTATTGTTTGTCGTACTTACCAAAGTAGCATTGCCCTGATTGGGCGTGATGGTGAAATCGGCGGTTGGACCTTGCACTTGGCTGACTTGCACGGTATCGGTACTTGTACATCCGTTGCTTCCGATGGCAGTAACAATATATGTTCCCGCTGCATTTACGAGTACCGCACTATTTGTTGTACTTCCTACAATTCTGGGACCTGTCCACAGAAAACTTGATGCATTACCACTTGTAGTTAAATTGACATCATTCGCATTACATCCAATTTCTGCATTGTTTGCCGTTGTGAGCGTTGGTGCAATGGTATCCAACAACACTTCCACTGAATCGATATCCGAACATCCGTTTGCAGCATCGGTTACTTCAAGGATATACCAACCTGCTAAACCTGCACTTGCTGTTGATGCGTTGTTTCCTGAAATGATATTCGGACCGGTCCATGCATAACTTAAATTATTTCCTGTACTGCTAGTCCCATCCAAACTTACGGTGGTAGTTGTGCAATTGATGGATGAAGAAGCTTGCGCATCGGCAAAAGGATTCGTGGTGTTTTGTGTAACATTCACAGTTGCTGTAGATGAACATCCTGTTGTGGTATTCGTCACGGTTAAGGTATACGTTCCCGGTTGATTGATTACAGGATTGACACTGTTTGCTCCTGATACGATACCCGGTCCGCTCCATGCATACGTGATGTCCACACCTGCTTCCGATCCTGATGCATCAAGTCCAATGCTTGGAACATTGCAAGTTAATTCTTGTGCAGATGCAATAGCTGCCAATGGTGCATTTTCGGAAATGACATCAACGGTTGTTGTATTGGTACAACCATTGTCGAGATCAACCACGGTTAACGTATATGTTCCTAGAGCATTCACATCTGTTGTTGCTGCTGATGGTGTTGTTCCTGCAGGATTTCCGGAGGCGTTGGTCCAGGAATAAGATGCATTGCTTGCTGAACTTGATCCGGTAAGCGTTACAGGATCTAATGCACAACTCATTAATGATGGTGTGGCAATACTTACCGTTGGCGCATTGTTATCGAGCACTACCGTCACATTCCCCACACTTGTACAACCTGAATTGTTATCGGTAATGGTGAGCGTGTATGTTCCTGCTGTTGTTACTGTAGTTGAAGTTTGTGAAGGTGTTGTACCTGCCGGATTTCCTAATGCATCGGTCCATGCAAAAGTTACATTCGGTGTGCTTGAACTTCCGCTCATGATTGCCGATGAAGACACACATGTCAGTGAAGGTGCTGCATCCAAAGTGATTTGCGGTTGACCCGGATTTGCATTTACCATCACTGTTCCACTTGCTGTACATCCATTCAGCGGATTCGTTACGGTGATAGTGTAAGTTCCTGCAACGCCAAGGCTTGTAGAAGATGCATTTGGTGTGGTTCCTGCAGGATTTCCTAATGCATCGGTCCATGCAAATGTTGCACCCGGTGTGGATGAACTTGCACTAACTGTTACAGTTGGAATGGCGCAAGTAAGTGTTTGTGCAGAACCCGGTGTAACGTTTGGAGCAGTTGTATTCGAGCTGATGGTGACGTTTGCAGTACCTGTACAACCGTTCGAAGGATCGGTAACAGTAACGGTATAAGCACCTGCCGCGTTTACGGTTGGTGTTGCAGTGTTTCCACCACTTACAATTCCGGGACCGCTCCAGGAATACGATGGATTGCTAATGGGTGTTGATGCTGTTAATGTTCCGCTTGTTGTTGTGCATGTCATTGTAAGTGATGAAGAAGCTGTTGCACTTGGCGCAGTTGTGTTGCTGCTTACGTTTACCGTTGATGTTCCAGTACATCCATTTGATGGATCGGTAACTGTAACGGTATATGTTCCCGCTGCATTCACGGTTGGTGAAGAAGATGTTCCTCCACTAACAATTCCGGGTCCACTCCAGGAATACGATGGACTGGAAATTCCTGTACTCGCAGAAATGATTCCGGAAGTCGTGGTGCAATTCAATGCTAAAGGCGAACCTCCTGTAACGCTTGGTGCTGTTGTGTTTGAGCTCACACTTACATTGGCGGTATTGGTACATCCATTGGCGGTATTGGTAACTGTAACGGTGTATGTACCGGTTGCATTTACCGTTGGCGTTGCAGAAGTACCTCCGCTTACAATACCCGGTCCGCTCCAGGAATACGTTGGACTACCTGCATTGGTGCTTGCCGAAATAGTTCCGGAGGTTGTAGTACATGTTAGTGTAAGTGATGAACCCGGAGTTACTGTGGGTGCTGTGGTATTGGAAGAAACAGTGATGCTTCCAGTATTTGTACAACCATTTGCTGTATTGGTAACGGTAACATTATACGTTCCTGATGCATTTACGGTTGGTGCGGCAGATGTTGATCCACTCACAATGCCCGGTCCGCTCCACGAATAAGATGGACTACCTGCATTGGTAGAAACAGAAATTGATCCGCTGGTTGTGGAGCACGTTAATGTAAGTGGCGATCCCATGGTAACTGTTGGCGGAGTGGTGTTCGATGTAACAGAAACATTTCCTGTTGCAGCACATCCGTTGATAGTGTTGGTTACGGTTACAGTATATGTTCCCGCTGCATTTACTGTTGGTGTTTGTGATGATCCTCCACTAACTATTCCCGGACCGCTCCAAGAATAATTCACGTTTGGAATGTTGGCACTTGCAGAAATGGTTCCGTTTGTTGTTGTACAGTTCAATGCCAATGCAGAACCCGGAGTAACCACAGGTGGTGTAAGGTCAGCAGTTACATTAACGGTTGCGGTATTGGTACATCCATTGGAGGTATTGGTAACCGTCACCGTATATGATCCACTTTGGTTTACGTTTGGTGTTGCCGTATTTCCACCACTCACTATACCCGGACCACTCCATGAGTAGGTAACAGGATCGCTAGAACTTGCAGAAATACTCGGACTGCTGCATGTTACTGTTTGATCGACTGTTGCTGTTACATTGGGTGCGGTACCTGTGGGTGTTAGCGTGTAAGTTGCGGTATTGGTACAACCCGATGCATTTGTAACGGTTAAGGTATAAGTTCCAGCTCCTGTTACGGAAGTGCTGGAAGAGCTTGGATTGGCAATGGTTGATCCACCGGGACCTGTCCATGAATACGTTGGTGAAGATGCATTGGTGCTTGCAGTGAGTGTTGTGGTAGATGATCCGCAGGTGAGTGTTCCCGCTGTGATGCTTGCTGTTGGTGCTGCAGTTGCAGTGATGGAAGAAATGATAATGTATTGCGACCATGGATCTGCGGAATAGGTTGATCCGCCCGGTGCATAGCGCAGTGTGATGGTTTTTACGGAACCGGAAAGTGAAACAGAATGTGTTCCGCAATTGCAACCATTTTGCACACCGGAAATGATTTTAGAATTTCCGCTCGTAGTTATTGTGTTTGATCCGCAACTTCCAATGGTGATGTTGGAAGCTGTAATGGGATTGGAAGATGCATCGGTTCCGGAGATGGTTACCTTATCGGTGAAATAGGTGGAACCATCGCCACTCCAAAAATTCTGATTGATGTCGCGAATGGTAAATGATGCGCCACAAACCGGAGTGGTGAATGTAATGGTGATTTGTTGGTAATGCGATGCATTGTTATTCGGCCAATTGGCTGCAAGGACTAATCCGCTGGAAGATGCGCCTGCAGAACAATAACAACTACCCGAAGAGTAGTCGGCAATGTTCATGGTAGATGCATTGTAATAAAACGGAATGGCCGGCGTGGTAGTTGGACTACTAAAACACGTTGTGGAAGCCAGGGAATTCGCACGGTTGTTGGCCGATTCGGTATAGGCAACCGACATGGTATTTCCTCCGGAAACATTGGAATACGAAGTGCTTCCAGCTGTCCAGGAATTGAAGTTGAACGTTTGTGCCTGTGCTTCGAAAGAAAGAAAACTGCTTAAGAGCGCAAGTCCTGTCCACTTTACCCATGAACGATTTTGGACTTTATACAGCGACGAAAATGAGGTACGCATGGCGAAGAAATTTGTGTATACAAAAATCCTCGCTAAAACGGTTTAAAACAGTGGTGGCAACCCCTCGTTACAACGATGGTTTTATCCTCATTATCTATATCCTTATCAGATGCTATTGACGGATGCGTGCAAGTACTTCGTACAAATCGACAGGATTGAATGGCTTGGAAACATATCCATTCATTCCCGCTTTATACACTTCTTGCTGGGTTTCGAGCGAAGCAGAAGCTGTAAGTGCGATGACCGGAATTTCGGTATTGAAGGCCCTGATTTCTTTAGTCGCGGTAAATCCGTCCATCACCGGCATTTGCAAATCCATAAGAATAACTTCATATGCTTTTTCGCGCACCATTTGCACGGCAATCTCTCCGTTTTCGGCAGTATCAACCAAAGCATTCCACTTCTCCAGAATTTTTTTGGCCATGATGACGTTCATCTTCACATCTTCAACCAGCAACACATTCATGCCCGACAAATCTTTGAGTGTGCGCGGAACAATTTCTTCTTGTTTTTCCACGCGCTCGCTTTTGGGGAAATAAAGCGTGAAATAAAAACGCGAACCTTTTCCTTCTTCACTTTCCAGAAAAATTTCCGAGCCCATCAACTGCAACAAACGTTTGGTAATGGTGAGTCCTAACCCGGAACCTCCATATTGCCTTGTGATATCTGAATTGGCTTGTGTAAAACGTTCGAAAATGGTTTTCTGCAATTCGGGTTTGATTCCGATTCCGGTGTCTTTTACTTCGAAATGAATTCCAACTTCATCGGTCTTTTCTTTTTCAAGACGAATGGTGATATCGACATTTCCTTTTTGCGTGAACTTAATGGCATTGGCTACAAGGTTATTCAATACTTGTCCCAATCGCGTTTCATCGCCTTTTACGAATTGCGGAACATCTTCATCAAACAAAACTTTCAATCGGTTTTCGCGCTCGTTGGCTTTGAAAAGATTCGCCCTGCGGATGTTATCGATGACTTGTCGCACATCAAAATCGCGACTGACAAACTCCACTTTTCCTTCATCAATTTTTCCGTAATCCAAAATATCGTTGATGAGATTCAACAAATTGGAAGAAGCAATTTGAAGGGATTGCAAATAATCTTTTTGTCCCGGTAACTGTTCTTCCTCCTGCAACAAATGCACATTTCCGATGATGGCGTTGAGTGGTGTGCGAATTTCGTGACTCATCACCGAA
>JBIKKU010000038.1:0-13654 GCA_044360245.1 Flavobacteriales bacterium
CGCTACTCCCACCGCATCTGCCATAGCAAGTAAATGAAGTACGGCATTGGTTGATCCTCCAAGGACGGTTACTACTTTCATCGCATTCAGAAAAGATGCGCGTGTCATGATATCGCTTGGACGTAAATTTTTTTCAAGCAGGTTGAGCATCGCTTTTGCAGCCAAAACACATTCTTCTGCTTTTTCGCGACTTGTTGCCGGTGATGATGAACTCATAGGCAATGACATTCCTAAAGCTTCGATGGCCGCCGACATGGTATTTGCGGTGTACATCCCGCCGCAAGCTCCTGCTCCGGGACAAGCATTTTTGATGATGCCCTGGTAATCTTCTTCGCTTATAGAACCGTTTAATTTTTTTCCGTATGCTTCAAAACAAGAAACGATATTGAGTTTCTCTCCTTTGTATTTTCCACTGTGAATGCTTCCACCATACACCATTATCGAGGGACGATTTAGTCTAGCCATTCCGATCATTGCACCGGGCATGTTTTTATCGCAACCGGCAACAAATACCAATCCATCATAAGCATGTGCTCCTGCGATGGTTTCGATGGAATCGGCTATTACTTCTCTTGAAACAAGCGAATAGCGCATGTTGTCGGTTCCGTTGGTTATTCCGTCACTTACACCGATGGTGTTGAATCTCCAGGCAACTGCAAATTCGTTTTCTAGATTTTTCTTTATTAAATCTCCCAAGGCGGAAAGGTGCATGTTACAAGTATTTCCTTCATAACCACTTGTTCCTACACCTATTTGAGGAGCCTTTAATTTCTCTTCTTTTAATCCGGCTCCGAATAGCATCGCTCGAGAAGCAGGAAGATCATCGCTCTCTGTATATAGCGACGAAAATCTATTTAGTTTTTTCGGTTTCATATTACCATGGTGAAATTGGCGTACTCGTTAAAAGCAACGCGGCGTGTATATTTTTGCTTCACAAGAGCACTTGCCGTGTTGTCCCAATTCGCTTTAAATACAACGTCATCAACTGAGGCAACGGGTGTTACTTCGGCTGCTGTTCCGCAGAAAAAGGCTGCATCTGCATTTTTTAATTCCTCGGGAGTAAAATGTTTTTCTACAACTTCAAGCCCTAACTCCGCTGCAATTTGAAAAACAGTATCTCTTGTAATTCCCGGAAGTATATTGCCTTTTGGTGAGGTGTATAGTTTTTCATTTTTCTCAAAGAAGAAATTTGCACCCGGACCTTCAGCAACAAAACCATTTACATCCAACAGCAAAGCGTCATCAAATCCTCTGCTTTTCGCTTCAGAACTCGCCAATATCGAATTGACATAATACCCGGAAACTTTTGCATCAAAAACACAGCTTCTGGGATCTGGACGACGATAAGGTGATACCGTTAATCGTAGAGCTTTGGTTTGGTACAAGGCCCATTCCCATGCTGCGATGAACAAATGTGAATTAATAGGAAATGCCAACGACATCATGGGGTCCGCATAGACTAATGGTCGGATGTAGGCATTTTTTAAATTGTTTTTTTCAAGCAATTTGTAAGTGGCGTCGGTAAGTTCTTTGCTGTCCCAATGGTAGGGCAGGCCGGCTTTTTCTGCTGAATATTTCAAGCGGTCGTAATGATCTGCAGCTCTGAAAACCCTTGTTCCGTCCGGAGTATCGTATGAGCGAATGCCTTCAAACACACCCACTCCGTAATGTAAAGTTTGACCGAATAATCCGGCGTTGGCTTGAGATGCCGGAACAAAATCTCCATCGAGATAAACCAGTGTGTTTTGATTGTAGTACATTTTCTTTTGTGTTTTTGGGTTAAAAAAAAGCCGCTCTTTCGGAGCGGCTTTGGAATGCTTGTAAATACTATAGTTACAACATACCGCTACCGCCATCGGTGGTAATGACCACGATGCTAATGACGATAATGATAATGTTGAGTGCGTTTTTCATTTCGGGTACAAACCTCGGAAGGTTTTTTTAATTGTGCAAGGATTTGATTTTTCGTATTGGAATAATGTTGTGGAAAAATAAAAAGTCTGATTTTGGTTTTTATTATTATACATCTGATGTCTTCTAGACATCCGATGTATAATAATAAAAAACCCAAAAGCCGCAGTTCACAAAGATGTTACCATCTTTTGCGAACCGGCGGCTTTCAGCTCTCTACTTTGTTGCGTTATGAAAAGAACGAGCGTATGCTTAGAAGTCTAAGAAACGAAGACCAACAGTCACTGGATAGAGTTGTGGTCCTTCGCCTTTATTGAACACGCGGCTGAGGCCGTAATTCATGAATAGGGTAAATCCTCCGTAGCCAACTTCAGCTACCAAATAAGCTTGAAATGGATTGAAGTGATATGATCCGCGGATTTTGGATTTGTGATCATCGCCGTTTTCTTCCCAGCGTTGTTTTAGGCGTGAACCTAATTTATAGCCACCAAGTACACCGGCGCCAATATGGAAAGATTCGTCCGGATTTTTACCCAAGCTTACTTCAAGTAAAAGTGGCACCTGAATGTAAGTTGCTTTCAATACATTTTTGTCGTAAGTACGGGTGGTATTCATGATACCGTAGATGGAATCATTGTTGTAAGTGATGTCGTAATTGTTTTTTATTCCGTATCTGTTCCATTGAAAACCTAAACCGGTAGTAAACGCGAGGTGACGTTTGATAATGGGCATGCGTTTTTCAAACAGGTTTAAATTAGCGGTGATGGAACGAGCATAGTCGAGCTCAAGGAATTGTGCATTTGGCTCCATTTCCAATTTATTGTCGTAGGTCATAAACCCATTTACACCTAAAGAAAATCCTGCCCAGTGACCAAATTCTTCGTCATCGTTGAGCACCAGTTTGTTGTCGTTTCCTTCAACTTCTTTGGGGTCAATTACTTTCTGATCACCATTTTCATCTTCAATGATGATGATAGTGCTTGAACCAATTTTGATACGTGTTGTGTCTTCATTTTTCGATTTTTTGACTTCCATAGGCGATTCAGGAGAAGCAGGTTCTACAGGTTCTACAGGAGGAACAGGAGCAACCGGTTCTTGAGCGAATGCTGCGACAGAAATACTCATGAGTACGGCTGTCATTATGTGCTTGGTATTCATATGCTATGTTGTTTTTTTGTAAGACGATTAAGTATTCCCGATGTTACAGCAGGGAAAAAATTATTTCGAAGAATTTCTTGAAAATCCTAAAGACCCAAAGGAATAGTCAACGCGTTCGCTTCCTTCTCCGGTTGGAGTTCTGGCAATTTTTACTTCTTTGCCGGTAACAGATGAAATTCCTTCCGAAATGGCGAGGTCTTTTTCTTCTTGTGTAGGCTCAGGACTTCCAAATAATTTTTCGTTGGCTTTGCGCTTGATGAATTGCCAGATGGAAAAACTCTCAGGTGAAGTTTGGTTATTGCCTTGCGCAGCGATGGATTCATCTACCTTTTGAACGGTCTTAGCAGTATCGTTGGAAGGTGTCTGATTTGCAATTTGTATCTGTTGATTCAAAATGGTTGTTGAATCTTTTTTCTCCTCAACAATGTTTTGTTGTGGTATTTCTTCTTGTTGCGGAGTGATGATGTTTTCTTTGCTCTTGACAAAACCTTTTACTTTTCGGGTATTCTTTTTTGCAATAGTGTTTGACAAGTTTTCACGAACTACCGGTAAAATGAATTCTTCTGCCTCAACGCTATCAATTTTTTCGGAGGTATTGATTAATTCCGTTGCGTTGCGTTCAGAATAGAGCGCAGATGAATCTTCTTTTTCGAAAGGATAGGAGAGGAATAAAATTCCTGCACCAACTGCAGCAGCGGCATATTGAACAAAACGATTGCTGTAAAAAGGTACAACAGCTGATTCCTTTTTCTTGAGGCGTTCAGGATAAGGAAACGTGATGGAAGTATCCGCTTTCAAAATTGTAGAAGCGTATAATCCTGCTTCCTTGCTTAGTTGCGAATCGGAGTTTAACAAAGATTGCACTTGAGCCGTTTCTTCCTGATTCAACCAACCTTCGGTAAAGGCGATTAACATCAGGTCGCGCATTTCAGGAGCGGTACTTACAAGGGAGACATTTTTATACAACAATCCTTTTTCGTTATTGCGAATGTCTTCCGCAATCAATTTCATTTTGCTGTAAATCCGGAATGTCTTTTCCCGACTATCCGTCATTTTTGCAAATAGCCTAAGTTCTGCCGATTCCGTGGAATTTAATTGACCTTCTATATATGCAATGCAATATTCTTCGAAATTCTGATCGTTGATTTTAGGTTCGGGTTGTTTCAGAATTTCCTTGTTTTGAAACTTAGGTTGATCATCGCTAAGTTGAATCATTTCGAATGAATCCAATTCTTCGCGGAGTTCCGGATGTTGTTCAAGAAACAAAAACAACTCAGCAACCTGCTCTGTGGAGAGGCTTCCCTCGAAGTAATCAAGGAACCAGGCTTCGTAATTGTTTTTATTGATACTCATACAACAGTTTCTATATTTCCGATGTAATCTTTTAAAAATTTGCGTGCACGAAAAATGTACACTTTCACCTGCGACTCATTCAGGTTGCATATTTCACCGATTTCTTCGTAGCTGTATCCTTCGTAATCGCGAAGCATAATAACGTGACGTTGAATTTCGGGAAGTTTCGAAACCGCCTCTTGTAAAATTTCTTTCAGGTCGGAGTACTGGTCGTTATGACCCATGCGTCTGACTTTCGTTTCGTTGTATTCACCTTGTTTTTTTTCACGGCGGGTGAGGTCAACAATCGCGTGGTATGCTGTGGTGAATAACCATGAACGCACTTTTTCGAAATTCACTTCATCCACACGAACCCACAATTTTTCATAAGTGTCCTGTACAATGTCTTTCGCTTTTTCTTCATCCTTAATGTTTTTTAAGGCAAAGCGAAACACATTGTCCGAAAACTGATCTACACTTAGGTTATATTCTTTTGTGGTCATGCAGAGAGGGGCATTCTTAGGTGGGACGCTTATACCCGCGGACTTGTTACAGCAAAAAGTAAAAAATCACCAAATAAGTTATAAATAGATGATATTCAGCGTGTTAATTTGTTGTTTTTGCGCTTTTTCGCCCAAATTTCAGGGGTCATTCCAGCGACGATTTATCTTTTACATGGATTTCCCTTTGTGGGTATGGAATGCGGATGTTGTTGTTCCTAAAATTTTTCTCCACCAAAAAACGTAAATCGCTTTGAATACGTTGGTGTTCCCAAACATTTTCTGTCCAGTAAAGCAATTTGAATTTTAAGCCCGAATCACCAAAATCCTCCAGAAAGACTTGTATGGGACGCGTCTTATCTACCATAGGATGCTGCAGGGCGCAGTTGTACAAAAGTTCGCGAACCTTTTCAGGGTCGGTTCCATAACTGGTATTGACTTCAATATGGTAACGCGTTGATTTTTTATTGAAGGACCAATTGTTTAGGTTTTCGGAAGTCAGTTTGGAATTTGGAATGATCAAAAAGTTTCCATCAAGTGTTTTTACTTTTGATGTGCGGATATTGATTTCGGTGACTTTTGCAATGGAGTCGTCTACCTGAACAATATCGCCGATTTTAATGTTGCCCTCGAACAATAAAATAAAACCGGAGACGATATCGGCAAATATTTTTTGCAGACCTAAACCAAGTCCAACAAACAATGCGGCCGATGAAGCAATGAGGATCGTGATGTCGATACCGAAGCTTTGAATGGCAATGACCAAAAACACGGTATAGATGAAGTATTGCGACAACATTACTACCGTGTAGGCACGACCATAGTTTTCCCTTTCGTCTTTGATCGCACGGAAGACCATGATGCGGATAGAGTTGGTGATGATCCGTGCAGTGATGATTAAAGCGGCTAACAGCAATAAGTTGAAGGTGGATACATGAAATCCTCTGATGCGGAAAAATTCAAATTCAAGGATTTCGGTGAAGCCTACATTCTGATTGTTGACGGATAAAGATTCAAGTGCAAGAATAATAGCCAGCACATTGATGATTTGTCGCACAATGGTTAGCGTGGCCAATTCACGGTCGCCAACCCTAATCACATTGGATTTAAAAAAGCGGTGGACAAGGGGTTTGACGTGTTTCCGTGCGGCTTTTGCCAACAACCAGATCAAAAAGAAAATCAACAAATTCAGAAAAGTGAATTTGAATTTGTCTTCAATAGAAAATATGGTAAAATCCAGCATATTACTTAATGATCACGCGGCCAAGTTCTTCCGATAATTTCTTTTTTGCTTCAAAGAGAAAAGTCATGTCCTCCAATCGTTGATCAACTTCTTCTTCTTCCATTTTTTCCTTGAGTTGCAATTGAATGCGGTGAATCATTTGCATCACCTTTTTCAGCTTGTAAGAATAGAGTGCATTTTTCACCATGAACGCAAGCTTCTCATCTTCCGTTTTGGTGTAGATCAAATGTTTTTCTTTCCACTTTTTGCTAAGCTGATAAGGGCTAACAACAAGATCGATGGTGACTTGCGAAACTTTTCCGGGTTGGTTGATGAAATGTTGTTGGTTGAGAATAACTCCTTTATTGAAATAGGCTCTGTATTCGTTGAGGATAAAGGCAAGGTCTTCGTCGTCAAACGTAAGTTCATCCTGATCCATTTGGTGAAGGATGTATTGAGCCACACTCGTTTGTAAAATTTCATTGTGGGTTTTATGTTTTCCGTCCGGACCAATTTCTTCTTCTGGGATGGTTATTTCAAATTCCAGTTCACGATCGGCATAATTGAGAAGGATGCGGGCCAAATCGCGTTCCTGGTAATGCAATTCCTCATCGATGGTGCTTACAACCTGTTCGGGCGTTTTGCGAATTTCCGGAACTTCAATTTCACCAATGGGCATGCCGGATTCTTTTCCGGATTTTGCACGCCTTGATTTGTTGACTTCGGTAATTAAGGTTTGTTCACCGATTTCAAAAAGCTTACTGCATTCTTTGGTGTAAACCTGACGCGTAATGGTATCGGGGACAAGTGCAATAGAGCTCACCAAATCTTTGATGAGCGCAGCTTTTTTAACCGGATCGTTGTTGGCTTCTTTTAAAAGAATATCTGTTTTGAATAAAATGAAATCTTTCGTGTTGTTGCGAATGAAATCATGGTATTCTTCGGTAGAGACTTTTTTGGAATAAGAATCAGGATCTTCACCATCGGGGAACAAAAGCACACGGACATTCATTCCTTCTTCGAGAATCATATCGATTCCGCGAAAGGATGCTTTTATTCCTGCGCTATCGCCATCATACAGAATGGTGATGTTTTGCGTGTAGCGCTTGATCAATCTGATTTGACCGGTTGTTAATGAAGTACCACTGGAGGCAACAACATTTTCAATTCCGGCTTGATGCATGGAGATGACATCGGTATATCCTTCTACCAGGTAACAGTTGTCGGTTGCAATGATGGCTCTTTTGGCATGATGTATTCCAAAGAGAATATTGCTTTTGACATAGATTTCCGTTTCCGGCGAATTGAGGTATTTGGGCTCTTTTTTATCGCTTCTCAGCGTGCGTGCTCCAAAGGCAATGACTTTTCCGGTGACATTATGAATTGGAAAAATCACCCTGCCTCTGAAAAAATCAAAATACCTTTCGTCTTTATGTTTTACAAGACCGCATTTCTCCAGTATATCGAGTTGATATCCTTTTTCTTTGGCGGTTTTGGTGAGATCATCAAAAGATTCAGGAGCGTATCCCAATTGGAATTTCTCAATCGTAGGCATGGAAAATCCACGCTCCTTGAAATAAGAAAGTCCAACCGATTGTCCTTCGTCGGTATGAAAAAGATTTTGTGTAAAATGTTGTTGGGCAAAAGTACTTACCACGAATAGCGATTCACGTTCGCTGTCCTGGCGGATGGCTTCTTCACTCTTGACTTCTTCTTCAATGGTGATGTTGTACTTCTTAGCCAGTTGTCGCAAGGCTTCCGGATACGAAAGGTGGTCGATACTCATTACAAAATTTACGGCATTGCCTGCTTGTCCGCAACCAAAGCACTTGTAAATTCCCCTTGCAGGATTGACATTAAAAGACGGTGTTTTTTCGTTATGAAATGGACATAAGCCGATGAGATTGGTTCCACGTTTTTTCAGCGAAACATAATCACCTACCACCTCGTCAATACGCGCGGTTTCAATGATCAGTTCAACTGTTTGTTTTGGAATCATTTTTTCGAGTAGTCTTCTGTTTTGAGGAGATTACCTTCTTTATCGTAAAACTCCCAAGTGCCGGTTTTCTCTCCCTGAGCGTAGTAGCCTATGTAATTGATTAAACCGTTTTCATGAAAGGAAGCTGTTTTTCCATCGAGCACTCCAAGGTTGTAAGTACTTTCGCTCCATTTCAAACCATTCTCTCTCCAAGAAATCCAAAGCCCGTGTTTTTCGCCTTGAAGTATTTCACCCTTCATGCGCATTTGTCCGTTTTCGTAAAACAACTCATTTGGTCCTTCTTTGAATCCTTCATTACGCTGTTTTTTCAATTCTTCTTTGCGTAGTTTTTTCTCCTCTTCGGTATAGCGTTTTACCGGAGCATTTTCTTTTTGTGAATTGGACGACCCATTACAAGCAACGAAAAGAAGGGCACTTGCCAAAGCAATAAAAACACTATTTCTCATAACATTCAAAATTAGGATTAATTCCGCTGACATGTTCCTTCATGCGGGTTATGCAAGATGGTTTTTCTTCACAAAATGGCTTATTTCTGCTGAAGGAAAGGCAATAGAGGCTGTAGCAAGGGAATAAAAAACCCCGGGTGAGGCCCGGGGTCGACTTAGCATTAAGGAAATTACAAAGTTCCGCGAAGGGCTTGTTCACGCTCAATCGATTCGAAAAGCGCTTTGAAGTTTCCTGCTCCGAATCCTTTAGCGCCCATACGTTGAATGATTTCGAAGAACAAAGTAGGACGGTCTTCCACGGGTTTGGTGAAAATCTGAAGCAGATAACCTTCTTCATCTGCATCCACCAAGATGGAAAGCTTTTGAAGTTCCTTGATGTCTTCTTTCATCATATCGCGGTGAACACCCAATCGTGCAGGAATTTCATCGTAATAAGCTTGCGGAGGAGGAGGTAAAAATTCAACACCTCTTTCTTTCAGCGCGGTAACTGTTTTGATGATATCATCAGTTGCAACGGCGATGTGTTGTACACCTGAGTCTTCATAAAAATCAAGGTATTCCTCAATTTGTGATCTTTTCTTTCCTTCGGCAGGTTCGTTGATCGGGAATTTGATTCTTCCGTTTCCATTGCTCATTACCTTACTCATGAGCGCAGAATATTCGGTGTGTATTTGCTTATCGTCGAACGACAAAAAGTTGACAAATCCCATAACGTCTTCGTACCATTTCACCCAAGTGTTCATTTGGCCCCAGCCAACATTACCCACCATGTGATCGATGAATTTTAATCCAACCGGTGAAGGGTTGTAATCGCTTTTCCATTCTACAAATCCGGGGAGGAAAAGTCCGCTGTAATTTTTGCGCTCAACAAAAATGTGAACGGTTTCGCCATAAGTGTAAATTCCGGAACGCACAACTTCACCGTGTTCATCTTTTTCCACACGAGGCTCCATAAATGGTTTCGCACCGCGTTTGGTGGTTTCTTCAAATGCTTTGCGCGCATCTTCAACCCAAAGTGCAACAACCTTTACACCGTCGCCGTGTTTTTTTACATGCTCACCAATGGGTGAGTTGGAATGCAATGCCGTAGTAAGTACCAAACGGATTTTATCCTGCTTCAATACATAAGAAACACTTTCTTTATTTCCTGTTTCCAGTCCGGAATATGCGTAGGATTGAAACCCGAATGCTGTTTTGTAAAAATGTGCAGCTTGTTTGGCATTGCCCACGTAAAATTCAACATAATCGGTACCGAGCAAAGGCAAGAAATCCTGAGCTCCTTCAAAGATCTTTTCCAGACCGTATTCTACATTTTTAACTTCTTTAGCCATGTTATTTTTTTTATTCCGCTATGCGGAGCATTAAACGTGTTTGAATTTTTTATTCTACCCAACTTTTGTAATACTTGCCATCATCCAGACGCATCGCGGCTTCTGTCACCATTAAGGGTTTAAAGGTGTCCACCATGACTGCAAGTTCCTGTGTTTCTTTTTGTCCGATGGAACGTTCCATCGCGCCGGGAGCGGGTCCGTGTGGAATTCCTTTCGGATGCAAAGTGATGTGCCCTTGTTCGATATTGTTTCTGCTCATGAAATCACCATCTACATAGTACAGAACTTCATCGCTGTCGATGTTGCTGTGGTTGTATGGGGCAGGAATGGCCTGCGGGTGGTAATCGTAAAGGCGCGGACAAAATGAACAAACCACAAAAGCTGCGGTTTCGAAGGTTTGGTGAACCGGTGGTGGTTGGTGCACTCTTCCGGTAATGGGTTCAAAATTGTGGATGGAAAATCCCCATGGGAAATTGTAACCATCCCAACCTACTACATCAAAAGGGTGAGTTGCGAAAACCAATTCATGCATCATACCTTCTTTTTTGATCTTCATCAAAAAATCTCCTTTTTCATCATGCGTTTCAAGTACGCTTGGGAGTTTGAAATCGCGCTCGCAAAAAGGTGAATGTTCGAGGTGCTGACCGTGCGAATTTTTATAGCGGATCGGCGTGTAAAAAGGATGGCGCGATTCCACGATAAACAATCGGTTTTCTTCGGTTTTGAAATCAATTTGATAAATCATTCCGCGCGGAATAATCAAATAATCACCGTATTCGAAATCAATATTCCCCATAAAAGTGCGCAGTGTTCCTGAGCCTTTGTGGATGAAAATCATTTCGTCGGCATCTGCATTTTTGTAAAAATACTCGCGCAGTGATTTGCGTGGCGCCGCAAGAACGATGTCGCAGTCGGAGTTGGTTAAAACCGTTACTCTGCTTTGCAGAAAATCATCGGCAGGTTGCACTTCAAATCCTTTTAATAAAAGTGCTTTGATGTTTTTTTCAATGGCAATTTTCGGACGAACATCATACGACTTCAAAATTTCTTTGACTTGCGTCGGACGATGCACGTGATAGAGCAGTGAAGACATTCCGTTGAAACCTTCGGTGCCGAACAATTGCTCGTAATGGTGTTTGCCATTCTCTTTTTGGAAAACGACGTGGCGTTTCTGTGGGAAATTCCCCAGTTTGTGATAGATAGGCATGTTTTGTTGTATTTGATGAATGACCCGGACACGCATGTCCGAAAAAAACAAGATAAAGCAAGATCACTCCGGATTTCGGCGTGTGATCTCCTTTAGATTCATGTGCATGAATCGAGAGGAAGTTCTCCTTCTGGTCATACAACAAAAATAAAAAAAGGAAAACCCTAAAACAAGTAAAGGGTAATAGTGAACGCTATGCCTTAATAAAGGCCTTTTTTTGAAGTAAACAGAGCGGTATTTGTTTAGGGTTTACTAAACTTCCAAACGTTTATTCTGCTTTTATATGCTTTTTAAAGAAAGCCTGACTTAAATCGGGTCGCAATCGACTTTTGTAAACGCCAAAATGGTATTCACGGCCAATTTCTTTTCTTTTTTGCCTTTGCACGTCCTCGGGCTGGTGAATGAAGCTTTGGCATTCCGCCGAACAACAACCTTCCATTTTTTCGGCGCATTGCGGACATTGAATAAACAATAGGTGACAAGCATCGTTGGCACAATTGGTATGGTCGTCGCAAGGAGCGCCGCATTGGTGGCATTTGGCAATGATGTCATCGGTGATTCGCTCTCCGATGCGTTCATCAAAAACAAAATTCTTTCCGATGAATTTAGAGGGGAGTCCTTCGGTTTTGATTTGCCGAACATAATCAATGATACCGCCGTGCAATTGATTAACATCCTTGAATCCATGGTGTTTCAGAAAGGCGCTGGCTTTTTCGCAACGCACACCACCCGTACAATACATCAGAATTTTTTGATCTTCCTTGCCTTTGAGTTGTTCTAAAACCAAAGGAAGTTCTTCCTTAAACGTATCGGCATCAGGTAAGATTGCACCTGTAAAATGTCCAACTTCCGATTCATATTGGTTGCGCATATCCACCACTATGGTACCTTCCTTTTCCATAGCCTCGTTGAATTCCTTCGCGGTAAGGTGATTACCTACATTGGTTACATCGAAACTGTTATCATCCAGACCATCGGCAACAATTTTGTTCCTGACTTTAATCGTAAGTTTTAAAAATCCTTTACCATCGTTTTCTACTGCATGCTTAAAGGGAACACCTGCAAATTCGGGATGCGCATAGAGTTGTGCCACAAATTGCTCCCATTGCGGAACGGGTACGGTCATCTGTGCATTGATACCTTCTTTTGCAACATAAATTCTACCCAGACAGCCCAAGGCAGCCCATGCAGCATATAAGGTATTGCGCATGGTTTGTGGATCTTCGAGAATCACATACCTGTAAAACGAAATCGTATGGCGGGCAAATGGCTCCGCTTCAAGGCGCTTTTTCAGTGTGGCCTTGTCATATTTATTGTGAAGTGCCATATTTTGCATGAATATGGTGAAGTGCAAAGATAGTTAATGCATGGGCCTATTCCAACCCGACTTCCTTTTGCGTCCTGAATGGACTTAACGGGAGAAATCTTACTTTTACCTCGAGACAACAAACGAAAAACAATGGCAAGCGAAAAAATCCTGGTGATTGGTTCCCGTGGTCAGATTGGAACGGAACTGGTGGAGGAATTAAGGAAGATGTATGGTCACGACAATGTGATTTCTTCCGACCTTAAAGAGGCTGATGGAAAGGATGAGCCTTATGAGCAAATCGACGTACTGGATAAGGATCGTTTGTATGCTATTGTAAAAAAACACGGAATTTCTCAGGTCTACCTTTTGGCAGCCTTACTTTCTGCCACTGCCGAAAAAAATCCGGCTTTTGGATGGAAGCTAAACATGGAAAGTTTGTTCTATGTTTTGGATATGGCCAAGGAAGGGCTGATTCAAAAAATTTATTGGCCAAGTTCCATTGCTGTTTTTGGTCCAACCACGCCTCGGGTGCAAACTCCTCAGTTTACGGTAATGGAACCCAGTACCGTTTACGGCATTAGCAAACAGGCCGGTGAACGCTGGTGCGAATACTATTTCCGCAAGTTTGGAGTGGATGTCCGCAGTATCCGTTATCCGGGTCTGATTGGATATAAAGCCTTACCCGGCGGAGGGACTACAGATTACGCGGTCGACATTTTTCATCAGGCTTTAAAACAAGGGAAATACGAGTGCTTCTTAAAAGAAGATACTGCCCTTCCTATGATGTATATGGAGGACGCCATCCGCGCTACCATCGAATTGATGCACGCAGAAGGAAGTAAAATCACCATTCGCTCGAGCTATAATTTAGGTGGAATTAGCTTTACGCCCGCCGAAATTGCAGCTGCCATTCGCAAACACATTCCGGCTTTCGAAATATCGTATGCCCCGGATTTCCGGCAGTCCATTGCGGATTCCTGGCCGCAAAGCATCGACGACTCTATCGCCCGGAGGGATTGGAACTGGCAAGCCCGCTACGATCTTGAAAAGATGGTGGATATCATGTTGAAAAACATTCCTGTTGCTCAGAAACTATAAAATGTTAAATTCGTAACCCATTCTGGCAACGGGGTTTTTTCCCGAGGTCATTGAAATGAAAACGTTTGTCGAATTTTCCGGTTCAATAATCGAATTTTAGGCAACGTTTTCGGGAAAGGAACGTAAATTGCTTAAGGAAGC
>JBIKKU010000321.1:0-3804 GCA_044360245.1 Flavobacteriales bacterium
AATCTTGCGGTCCAAAAATTTTATTTGACAAAGATTTCATTTTGTTTGGTCAGTAAAATCTTTAGGTTTCTTTTTCCATTCTGAATGTTGCTCTTCACCTGATTCATGGTGAATCCTGTTTCTTGCATCACCTCCTGGTAACTCAAATCCTTCAGATAAAATAATTCAATACATATCCTTTGCTCTTCATTCAACAAGGGAATTACTTTTTCCAATGACTGCAATTGCTCTTCTTTCAATTGCACATCACTTTCAGGAGCATCGTGAAGTTTCTCCTGCAATTCATCAATATCTTTTTCAAATCCCGGACGATTGACTTTGCGCAAAATCATCAAGCAATGGTTTCGTGCAACCGAATGTATCCAGCTTTTGAAATTATCTACCGAATGATGCTTAAGGTCTTCGAGCAGTTTCTCAAAAAGATTAAGCACCGCATCGCGACTTTCTTCACGGTTCTTGAGGTATTTCAAACAAACACCGAAAACCAGGTGACTGTGCCTTTCATAAAGCACACCCACCAGGTTTTTATCGTGAGAGTTACGGTATTGCCGCACCAAATCCTCATCAGATAAATTTCCGGTATTTCGTTTTTTGAAAAACATATTTAAAAATAGTGATCGTTCCGTTCGCTTTAACAAAACCGGACAACGATCCTTCCTTCGCTGTCCGGCATGGGGTTTCAAACCTAATGAGAACCCAGGTATTCGTAATAGAGGTCGAAATAACTTTTGGTTTCAATAATGATTACACCACTCGTCATATCACCGTATTTTGCGGGAACACCGCCTGTGTAGACCGTCAGCAATCCAATAGCAGCTCCCGGAACACTGGGTGTACCATTGGTTACCTTCACGCCATCGATGATGTACATCACTGCATCAGCGCGCGATCCACGCACATAGGCTTCTCCATTGGCACCAATTTTAATTCCGGAGTCCATTGTACCTGCCAAAGCATCGATGTTACGGATATTCGGACTATGCGCAATATCCTTGGCCGTGAGCGTTCTAACCGAGGTTTCTTCCGGATTGATCAAGGGTACAAAAACATCTTCAACGATAACAATCGGTAAAGTATCATTCACCGTAAGTTTTAAATCATTGGCAAAAGATACTTGATTCGGAAAAACCTGGATGTTGCGTTGCAATTCGTTGTAACTTAATACTTTGACATGAATCGTGTAAGTTCCCGGATTCACAGGTTTCAATACGAATTTCCCAAGGGAATCGGTGGATGTTCCAAAAGGAACACCTGCAATATCAATCCATACATTGGCAAATTCCAAGGGTTGATTGTTTTCATCCAACACTTTGCCATGGATAGCGCCGGGACTTTGAGCGGAACTTAAGGAAATGCCGGTAATCATACCAATCGCCAGCATTAAGGAACGGAAGAGCGTTTTCATACGTGTAAGTTTTAGTTTCTATGTGTTGGATGCACACCGAAACCAAATTCCACACGGTAAAAGAAAAAAAAACTGAAAAGCCTCTAAAAATGTGGATCAATCCTCAACGGCCACAACCTCTTTCACTTCCGGAATCATTTCCTTCATGAGGTTTTCAACGCCGTTTTTAAGGGTAACGGTTGAACTCGGACATCCACTGCATGAACCACGTAACACCAAGTGCACAATTCCTTCGTTGAAAGATTGGAAATGAATGGCGCCACCATCGGCAGATACTGCGGGACGAACATATTCATCGAGAATGGAAATGATTTTTGCATCCAGTTCCGTTTTCGGTTCAGCATGCGAGGAAGCACCCAACACTTTGGCTACCTGCTCCTTGCCCTCTTCTATTTTGACCTCCGGAAATTTATCCAAAGCAAGAACATGGTTGCGCAGGTAATCCTGAATGAATTCTCGAAGTTCGCCCGTAACGAAATCCCAAGCCATGCTGTCGGACTTGGTGATGGTGACATAATGCGAAGAGAAAAACAAACCCTTCACAAAAGGAAACTTGAACAACTGAAGCGCCAAATCGGAATAGCCTTTTGCCTCTGCAGCCGAATAAAATTCCGCAATTCCGTCCATGGGTAAAATCGGACGATCTGCCACAAACTTCATTGTTGCAGGATTTGGGGTCATTTCTGCGTAAACCGTGGTGACTTTAATTGTGTTTTCCATGATGCAAAATTAGCTTTACTACCAAAGGAATACAAACAAGAGGGCTCTTTTGTTGAGGAATTCTCATTGGGTTGCCCTATTTTTAACGAGTGAAGTTTCTGAAACCAATACTGGCCTTGTTTTTGGCGAACATTTTTTTGTTCTCCACTGCCGGTATTTCTCTGCACAAACATTTGTGCTTGATTTCAGGAGAAACGGAAGTCAGTTTCGTTCCGGAAACCAAGGCCTGCTGTGCTAAAAAGGAAGAAGCTCCCCAAAAGAAAAAAAAATGTTGCGAAAACCCTAAGCAAGAAGCTGAAGTTCAATTTCAGGTAGATTGCTGTGTAGTGAGTTCTTTTGCAGAAAGTTTAGAGGTTCATAACGATCTTCCAAGAACAATTCAATCGCCTGAAGCCCCATTAGCTGCAGCAATTCTTGTTTATCAACTCCCCGCCTTCTCTACAAAAACGTGCTTCACTGCAACCGTTCAGGACGATCCACCGTTAAGTGGTAGAGAAATCCTTTCCAAACATCAGTTATTGCGAATTTGATTTCGGTCGGAACTGCCAAAAGGTAGTCCAATTCATTTTGTTAAATTCAAATGACCGACCATGAAAAAAACAATAGGATTATTGCTGTTGTGGTGTTCCTCTTTATTTGGAATTGCGCAGCAGACGATCAGCGGTACTGTTTATGCAGACGATGATCAAAACAAAACCACACTCCCCGGTGCGCATGTGCGTTGGAGCAATTCCAAGTTGGGAACCACCACCGATGCAGATGGGAAATTTTCGCTTGCACTACAAGATAGTTTGCCACAACAATTGATAATCTCTTATACCGGCTACACTACAGATACGCTCCTTGTAACAAGCATTGCACAAACATTGGAAATTGTATTGCAGGCGAATGTCGTTTTAGACGCCTTTTCGGTTGAAGCAAGGGATGGTGCAGACTTCTCCATGATTAAACCCATCAACGCGCAAACCATTACACAAAACGAACTCAAAAAAGCAGCCTGTTGCAATCTGTCCGAAAGCTTCGAATCGAATGCCTCTGTTGATGTTGTTTATGGCGATGCCGTTTCGGGTGCAAGGGCTATTCAGATGCTGGGATTAAGCGGCGTTTACACCCAAATGCTTACCGAAAACACGCCGCTCACCAGGGGATTGTCGGCTTCATACGGACTGAGTTATTTTCCGGGAACGTGGCTTGAATCCATTCAAATCACCAAAGGAACAGGATCGGTGGTGAATGGCTACGAATCGATGAGTGGACAAATCAATGTAGAATTTCTCAAGCCCGAAGCCAAAAAAACTGAGCGTTGGTTTTTGAATGTGTACCAAAACAATCTAGGAAGAAGTGAAATCAACACGCATTTCAATTACAAATTCAACGATCGTGTTTCCACTTTGTTGCTTGCTCATGGAAACAAATACTGGTTAAAGAACGATCAGAACCAGGACGGCTTTTTGGATAATCCTTTGAGTCAACAACTGAACCTCTTGAACCGTTGGAAAATTCAGGGTAAAAAAACAGAACAAGTTTTCATGCTGCATGGTGTTTACGATGATAAAACAGGAGGACAATCTTCCTACGATCCGAACATCCACCGCGGCACAACAACGTTCTACGGCATTGGTATTCGCACCAAAATGCTGGAAGGTGTTTTTAAAAACGGATTTCTTTTTCCGAATTCT
>JBIKKU010000322.1:0-3788 GCA_044360245.1 Flavobacteriales bacterium
AATCTGTTAAGCACATACACTTGGCAGTGCTCTTGCGTATTTTTGAACACATGTCTTCCTTTCGACTCATTGTCATTTTCATCACCATTGCACTCATCGGATTGATTGCTGTGCAAATCTATTGGGTGAACAATGCCATTCAATTGCGCAAGGAGGAGTTCAAACAAAATGTGAGTCAAGCCCTCACCAAAGTCTCCGAAAAAACAGAACGCAACGAAGCGCTTGAATTTATCCGCAACTCTTCGGTAGGTACTTCTATTTTTTCGCGCTTTTCCTTTTTTCCAAACAGCACCGTAACCGCCGACAACTTAAATGTCTTTGACTCCATTTACGAACGCAACGGAAAAAAAACATACACGCATACACTCGAAAACCAGGCAAAAGATGCCAAGTTTGGATTTCGCACCAAAGAAAAATTCACATCAAAAATCACCCAAAGCGGATTCAACAGCAAAACCGGAGAAGCATCGGTTGACTTATTTTTGGGCGATTCCATTTCTTTTTATTTCAAACCGCCAAATCCGGGTGATCTGCTTTATTCAGAAAGGCAATCCAAATTGGTAGAAGATATCGTTTCTGAAATGTTGGAGCTTCCCTTTGCGAAACCACTTGAAAAAAGAGTAAATCTTCGACTCATAGATTCTCTTTTGCAAAATGAATTGCGCGAAAAAGGCATTGATGCAGAATTTCAATTTGCCATAGCGAACCTCGATCATTCCGTCATTCTCTCGAAAGATTCTGCGTTGCTAAAAAAAGACGATCCTATTTTTGATCAGGGATATTCCATTAATCTTTTTCCGGGTGATTTCCTGAACGAACCTGTTTTTCTGTACCTCACCTTTCCGCATGAGCAGAGCTATTTATTAGGTCGCATGTGGACTATCCTGTCGCTTTCCGTTTTTCTTATCCTGATCATCATTGCTGCATTTTATTACACCATTTCAACCATTTTGCGTCAGAAAAAAATCACGGAAATCCGTAATGATTTTATCAGCAACATGACACATGAATTGAAAACGCCCATCAGCACCATTTCACTTGCATCCGAAATGTTGAGCGATGGCGATATTCAATTGAACGATTCTCAGCGCAGCAATTTCATCGGAATGATTCGTGAAGAAAACAAACGCTTGGGTGTGTTGGCAGAAAATGTACTTCAAACCGCAGTCATCGAACGGGGAGAATTGAAATTGAAAAAAGAACGTTTTGATTTCGGAGACTTTATTCAGGACCTGATTACCAATTTCAGTATTCAAATTGAAAACCGTCAAGGTCAATTGGAACTGCGCATGGAACATGCTCCCGGCGAACTATTTGCCGATAGGGTGCACTTGACCAATGTGTTTTACAACTTACTCGACAATGCCAATAAATACTCACCCGAAACACCTGTAATTACGGTAAACGTGAGCAGCACCGAAAATGCAATACGCATTACCGTTAGCGATAAAGGCATGGGCATTAGTCGGGAAAACCAACGAAAAATTTTCGATCATTTGTACCGCGTGCCATCAGGAAATATTCACACCGTTAAAGGATTCGGTCTCGGATTAAGTTATGTAAAAGCCATCGTTGAAAAACATGGAGGAAAAATCAGTGTAGAATCCGAACCCGGAAAAGGAAGTCAGTTTACCATCGAAATACCACGAAACCATGAGCATTAAAACCAACATTCTTCTGGCAGAAGACGATCCGAATTTGGGAACCTTATTAAGCGAATACCTTCGTGCAAAAGGTCATGAAGTAAGCCTCGCAGTGAATGGTCAGCTTGCATTTGAAGCTTTTTGCAAAAACAGATTCGACTTTGTCATTTTAGATGTAATGATGCCGGTGAAAGATGGTTTCACACTCGCGCGCGAAATCAGAAAAATCGACAAAAAAATTCCTGTGCTTTTTCTCACTGCAAAATCCATGAAAGAAGATACACTGGAAGGATTCAATGCCGGTGGAGATGATTACATGACGAAGCCTTTCAGCATGGAAGAATTGTTGGCCCGCATGAACGCCATTTTGCGTCGTATTCATGGCGACCAAACCGATAAACCTCTGGTGCATCAAATCGGAAAATTCACCTACGACACCATTCGTCAGGAATTAAAACTGGGCGAACAAACACAGAAACTGACGACCAAAGAAAACGAATTGTTGAAGCTCCTTGCTGCCAACATCAACAGTGTAGTGGAACGAAATTTCGCACTTACTGCCGTTTGGGGCGACGACTCCTATTTCAATGGCCGAAGTATGGACGTATACATCACCAAATTGCGCAAATACCTTGCTGCCGATGAATCGATTGAGATTGTCAATGTGCATGGCAAAGGCTTTCGCCTGATCGTGAATTGATGAAATTTACCGTTCAATCAATACCTTCTACCTTAGAATCAATGCCCCTACCGTTCCCGCAATAAACTTGCGCATATCCTTGTTTTGAATTCAGATCAGCACCGGTGCTGCAAACTCTCACATCTGGTTCAACTTCAAAACAAGCGTTATGGAAACGAAGAAAAGTCAAGCTGCTAAACTCGAAAACAAACGAGGCAGTTTATTTGCCATTGGTCTGGTCGCCGCACTCGGACTTACCTTATCTGCTTTCGAATTCACATCACTCGAAAAGCAATCGAAAAAACACATAGCTCAGCTCAATGAAGAGCCTGAAAACACGGAAGTAATTTTCGAACAAAAAGAACAGGAAGCACCCAAGGTGAAACCTGAAGAAAACTTTATCCCTCCAAAACCTCAGCCGCCAAGCAACATCAATCCAGTGGTATCAACTGATATCAAAACAACTACCCAAGCAACCAATCCAACAACAACGCTGCTTCCCGGCGAAACTGGAAATCCAAACATGACATTTACCATTTCGCCACCAATTGATGAGCCTGTTATTGAGGAGTTTGTTATCGTGGAAAACATGCCACATTTCGCAAAAGTCTCGAATATTAATGACAACAAATTGCGTGAAGCGGAACAGGATAAACTTTTGAGAAGTTTTATTTTCTCCAAAATCAAGTATCCTGAAGATGCGAAATCAGAAGGTGTTCAGGGAACAGTTTATGTTACATATCTCATCAACAAAGAAGGTAAAGTAACCAACGTTGAAATTTTGAAAAGCGTTCACCCTTCACTAGATCGCGAAGCTAAGCGTGTTGTGTGGCTAATCCCCGACATGGTACCCGGTAAACAACGCGGTAATCCTGTGAATGTGCGTTACGTGTTTCCGGTAAAATTTATATTGAACAAATAATAGCATGATTTAAAAAACAAAAGGCGGGTGAATGACCCGCCTTTTTCAATTGTATTCATTTTGCTTACAAACATCCTGTTCTTCCACCATCCACAGGAACATTTATTCCATTGATGTAGGAGGCAGCGGGTGATGCCAGAAAAGCAATGGCTGCAGCAATTTCATGCGGTTCTGCAACACGTTGCATTGGCACTTCCGAAGCCATTTCTTTTAAAACTGCATCTGCGCTTGTTCCGGTTTTTTCAGCTTTCTTTTGAGCCAATCCTTGCAAACGCTGGGTGTTGGTTGCACCCGGTAAAACATTGTTTACGGTTATTCCAAATTTTCCAAGTTCACCCGCAAGTGTTTTGCTCCAGTTTCCTACGGCAGCGCGAATGGTATTTGATACACCCAAATTAGGAAGAGGTTGTTTAACCGAAGTTGAAATCACATTGATGATTCGTCCGTATCCCGACTCCTTCATGCCATCCATTAAAGCTTGCACCAAAATGTGGTTACAGATTAAGTGCGCGTTAAATGTGTGTATGAATTCCTCCGGCTTTGC
>JBIKKU010000323.1:0-3778 GCA_044360245.1 Flavobacteriales bacterium
AAAAGTCACCACTCACTACTTCTCTTGGTTTATACAACACAAAATGTTCGCCAAGATGTTCTTTCAATAATTCATCAGAAGCAAACAAAGCATTTTGGATTCGTCGCGCATACAACATGGAATCCATAATTTCTTTGTTTTTTTCCTGAAGCAATTCGTTTTTCAATGTGATCTCCATGGTTCGCTCACGCACGGTTTCTTCCAATACCATTTGTCGCAATCGCAAGGTACGTGTGCGGTTTTTCACAAAGGCCCAAATGCCTCCAATCAATAATACCAGAACCAGAATTCTGAACCACCAGGTTGCATAAAAAGGAGGGTGAATGGTGAATTGAAGCAAGGCAGGCTCCGACCATTCTTCACCATCCAGCGATGCCTTCACTTCAAAACGATAGGTTCCGGGATCAAGATTTGAAAATGTCACTTCACCACTTGTATTTTCATTGAACTCCCCTTGTCCGAGTCTAAATTTATACCTCAGCAATTCAGGTGCAGGCAAATGGTAAGATGAAAAATGAATGGTAAGATGATTCTTGGTGTGATCCAAAGAAAAATTTAATGGGACTTGAAACAAGCTATCGTATTCAGAAATTTTTGCAGAGGAAACGGAATCCCATTTCACTTTTTCGAAATGCAAATCGATGCCCGTAATGAATGGCTTGGCTGCAATTTCGCGTTCTGTAACCAGATTGGGATTGAAAGACACCAATTGCTTTCCTGTTCCAATCCATAACTGCCGATGCACGTCAACAAAAACACCTCCGGGCGTAACATCATTTCCGGTAAAACCATCGTTGATTCCAAATGATTTTTGCGGAACCAAAGATTCTTTTTCTCCTATTCCGAAAAGCTGCAATCCCTTTTCGGTGCCTACAACCAAGGTAGAATCCGACACCCAACGCAATGCCCAAACCACATTTGTGATCAATCCGTTTTTGGAAGTAAATCCGTGAAAGGTTTTTCCGTTGAAGCGAAAAATTCCGGCATGTGTTGCCATCCAAACTTCACCTTTCCGAAAATCGAAATCCCAAACCATGCCATCGGGGAGACCTTCTTTCTTTCCGAAATTCCTGAATTGTTTTCCATCAAAATGCGATGCACCCGCAGTATGTCCAATCCACAAAAATCCTTCTTTATCCATGCGTAAAGCATACACCAAATCGGATGCGAGTCCTTGTGCTTTATTCCATACTTGAAATGTGGTTCCGTTGAAAGCTACTAATCCGCCATGTGTACCTAACCAAATGTTTTTTTCGTCGCTTACAATTCCCCAAATGGTGTTGGAAGGCAATCCGTTTTGATCGGTGTAGTGTTTGAATTTTTTTCCGTCGAAAACATACAAGCCCTGGCGGTGTGTACCCAAATACACTTTTCCATCTCTGGCCTGATGAATACTATAGATATGAGTTGCATCTAAACCAAGCTCTTTTCCGAATGAAACAAATCCTGAATTTGTTTTTTTATACAATCCCCCTCCTCGTGTTCCGATCCACAATTCGCCGTTGACGTTGGCAATTTCCATGATGTAAGGTTGCTCAATTCCCGCGGCCGGACCGTAATTGCGGAATGCTTCATTGGCAAGTACCTGCAATCCTCCTCCATCGGTGCAAAACCACATTTTTCCGGAGCGACTGCCAAATACTCGGTACACGCGATTGCTTCTTAATCCATTGCTTTCATCCAGAAAAAAATCATCTCCGTTATTTTTAGCCAATACGCCTCCACCCCAGGTACAAACCCAAATTCGACCGTCCTTCGCTTGATGGACATCCATGTATTTATCGCCTTTGGAGATGCCTGTGAGCAAGAAATCCAGTTCGGTGGAATCGACCATTTTTACCAAGGTGCGGTCGGTTAACAGAAGCAAAGCACCATCCTTTGCGCGAATGGTTTTATTGATGCGTGCAGGAGCATTCAATTTCCCCGCATCACTCACCAATGCAAGAACAGCACCCATATCCAAACCAAGAAATGATCTGAATTTTTCGGAAAGTGGGTGAAGCATGAATTCACCTGATGTGCGGTCGATCCAACCATAACCCAAGGAATACGTGAACATCAGGTTTCCGTTTGGATCGAGATTTAATCCCCAGAAAGAGGTATTGGATTTTAATTTTCCGGCGCTAATATTTTCAATTTTTCCACCGGTACGATAACAAAATAAACCTGCATCGGTAGCAAACCAGATTTGCCCCTGTTGATCTTCCAGAATGCTGTTCACATTTCTGAAACCCAGACTATCTCGACGGATAAGGGTAAGTCGATTTCCGTCAATCATGGTCAGGGGCACTCCCCCGCCTCCATACCAGATTCTGTTTTTTGCATCAACACAAATCTGATTTCCGAATCCTCCTTGCAGTCCATGATCGGTGGTATAATTCCGAATGGTTTTGCCATTGTAACAAACAATACCGCTTCCATCCGTTGCCAACCACAGTCGACCCAAATGATCTTCGGTGATGTTCATGATGTAAGAAGACGGGAAGCCTTGTTCTACATCCAAAAAACGCAATCCAAGAAATGTTTCAGGAGCGTATCGCGAGTTTAAAACAGGTTGGTTTTTGGGCAGGTCAATGGTAAAGACCGAATCCTTTTGTGCGGACAAATTTTGCGCACAAAAAAACAAGAGGAAAACGGCAAATAGTCCCTTAAAACCCATTAGGCCAATATCCGAAAAAAATCGCCAAATGATTCGACAAATTTGGTCGGATATTCAGGTAGGAATACGTATTCCAACTAGCAAAATATCATCGTTTTGCTCCAAATCACCTCTCCAGCGCAAAATGGTATGACGCAAATGTTCCTTTTGGCTTTCCATGGGTTGCCTATGATTTTCCAAAAGCAGTTCTGCAAGTTGTTTGTACTTGAACTTTTTACCTCCGGCCTTTCCTGAATTCCCTCCAAACTGATCGGCATATCCATCGGTGAACAAATACAAAACATCTCCCGGTTTGAGTTCCAAGGTGTGTGGCGTAAAATCGCGTATTTCACCATAGTAAACTCCAACAGGCATTTTATCGGGCTTGATTTCAATTAAGTTTCCTTCGCGAATCATCCATAAAGGATTGTTTGCCAAAGCCACTTCAAGCTTGAGTTGCTGAAAATCAAATCGAGCCAATACCGCGTCCATTCCGTCTTTGGACTCTTCGGAACTGTCTTCTGGATTTAATGCCCCGATGATTTCTTCTCGGGCTTTGTTTAGTATTCCTGCAGGATGTTCCTTCAATCCACTGCTTACCAAATCGTTCAAAATGGAAATATTCAATAAGCTCATGAATGCTCCGGGAACCCCGTGACCGGTACAATCGGCAACGGCCAGCAGAAATTTATCGTCTTTTTTTTGTGCCCAGTAAAAATCACCACTCACAATATCTTTGGGCATATACAAGACAAAATGTTCGGGAAGATTTCGTTCCAATAATTTTTCGGAGGCCATGAGTACTTTCTGGATACGTTTGGCGTATTGGATGGAATCTAAAATCTCTTTGTTTTTTTCTTCGATGATGTTTTTCTGCAGCGTGATTTCCTGATTGGCTTTTTGCTTCTGACGATACTGACGATACACCAAAATTAAAATCACCAACACAACACCCGCGCCAATGCTAAAGAACCAACGAATCGATTTTTCGTGTTGCAATCTCGCATCAGAGGCCAATCGCTCAATTTCGGAATCCTTACGCAGTAAATCCAATTCACGTTGCTTTTCCTGAATGCGGTATTCGGATTGCAATTCGACGGTCTTTCTTCTGGATTCTTCCGAAAAAAGGGAGTCATCGTA
>JBIKKU010000353.1:0-3395 GCA_044360245.1 Flavobacteriales bacterium
GCACGAAATCCTTAAAAATGCATTGGAACAAGCTCGTCAGGGACGTTTACACATCCTTGGAGAAATGCTTAAAACCATTGATAAACCACGTGAAGATTACAAATCACATGCACCTCGTATCGAAATGTTCGATGTTCCGCAGGATGTTATTGGAGCGATCATTGGCCCCGGTGGTAAAGTGATTCAAGAAATCCAACGCGTAACCGGAACTACCATTTCCATTTCTGAAGTGGATGGGCACGGTGTTGTAGAAATCCTTTCTGCAAATAAAGAAGCTATGGATCAAGCGGTAACTTGGGTTCGCAATATCGCATTCCCTCCGATTGTTGAAGTAGGTGAAATTTACAAAGGAAAAGTTCGCACACTTATGCCATACGGTGCTTTCGTTGAAATCCTTCCGGGAACCGACGGTCTGCTCCACGTAAGTGAACTCGAATGGAGACGTGTAGACGATGTTTCAACTGTTTTGAAAGAAGGTGAAATCGTAGAATTCAAAGTAGTTGGAAAAGATCCTAAGAACGGCAAATACAAACTTTCAAGAAAAGTGTTGTTACCTAAACCTGAAGGATATGTTGAAAAAGAGCCTCGTGAGAAAAGTGATCGTGGTGATCGCGGCGACCGCAAACCACATCATAAAAACCACGGTGAGCGTAGAGAAAACACCGCTCCTAAAGAACAAGAATAAAAAAAAGAACCCCGCACATGCGGGGTTTTTTATTGCAATTTATTTCAATATATCTTTTCAATATCAGTACTTAAACCAATGATATTAAGATGCTTTTGGTTCAGCAGGTAAAAATGTACTTAACCATTCCATCGCTTCCTGTTCTGATGCGAAAAATCGCGTAGGTACTTTGGGTCTTACGATTCTGATAAAAAAATTGGCCATGATTCTTTGAGCCAGCGAGGTAGACAACATGGCAATTGCCGAGCAATGTTGTGTGACTTCCTCACTTCCATTGTATTCACGTGAAGCTTTGTCCTGATTTGTAAATGAAGCACTTGTCAGGTAAATGGGTGATCTTTCCCAAGGCGAAAGTTTTCGCGACTCCTGAAAAATATAATTTGAATCTTGTAAAGTAAGGTATACATCCTTGTAATTGATTTGCGTAATGCCATTGGCATGGTAAATCACTTCACATTGAGGCAAATCCAGTTTTTGGGGTAGATGCATATTCAAATATATGTTATGCAAAGCATAAAAAAAAGTCCGACCATATCGGCCGGACTTTTCAAAATACTTTAAAAATCAGATCAATAATAAACCAAACGGTTCACCTTTGAAATGTATTTCGCAAGACGCATGACTTGTTTGGTGTAACCATATTCATTATCGTACCAAACATAAAGCACAACGTTTTTACCGTCGGGACCAACAATGGTGGCCTGGCTGTCGAATACGGAACAACATGTGTTTCCGATGATATCTGAAGAAACCAATTCGGGTTCGTAGCTATAGAAAATCTGATTTACAAGTTCTCCTTCGAGTGAAGCCTGACGCAACAAACCATTTAGTTCTTCCAAAGTGGTTGTTTTTCCCAAGGTAAGGCTCAGTACTGCAAGCGAACCATTTGGAACCGGAACACGCACGGCATTTGCAGTTAATTTATCCTTTAATTCCGGAATACACTTGGTAACTGCTTTACCCGCGCCTGTTTCGGTGATAACCATGTTGATGGCAGCAGAACGTCCACGACGGGATTTCTTGTGCATGTTATCAATCAGGTTTTGGTCGTTGGTATAAGCATGCACAGTTTCAATGTGTCCACGCTCAACACCTAGGTTGTCGTTGATCACTTTCAATACCGGAACAATGGCATTGGTGGTACAAGATGCTGCAGAATAAATGGTTTCATTCTCGCGATCGAGGTCTTTATGGTTTACACCATACACCACATTGGGAATTTCCTTGCCCGGAGCGGTAAGCAATACCTTTCCTACTCCTTTTGCTTTGGTATGACGAGCCAATGCCTCACGTGTGGTAAAGGCACCAGTGTTGTCGATAATCAAAGCATTGGAAATACCGTATTTTTCATAATCCACTTCTTCAGGAGAAGGAGAATCAATAAGGTGAACGATTTGTCCGTTGATGATTAACAATTTTTTCTCCAGGTCAACATCCACCGTTCCTGCGAAAGGACCATGCACGGAATCCAAACGAAGCAAAGCAACACGCTTGATGATTTCGGCATCTGAACCACCACGGGTTACGATGGCACGAAGACGAAGTTGTTGTCCTTTACCTGCTTGTTTAATGAGTTCGCGGGCGCAAAGACGACCAATACGTCCAAATCCGTACAACACTACATCACGCGGCACCAGAGGATTAGAGCTTTGTCCGATGAAGTTTTTGAGCTTGTCATTTAGGAAGGCTGCTTTTGATGCAAAGTTCTTTCCTTCTTCCATCCATTCAGAAGCAAGCTTTCCGATGTCCAATTTTGAAGGGACCATTTCAAGCTTGAGCATTTCCGCTGCAAGTTCTGCTGTATCCTCAATATTGATAGGCTTTTTCACGACTTCGCGCGCATAGGTATGAAGGTTCATGACCTCCGAAATGCTGCGGTCTACAAGGTGGTTGCGGAAAAGTACCAGTTCAACGGATTTACCGTACATCAATGATCCAACTGCTGCAATCAGGGCAACCGCTGACTTTTCTTTACTGATGTATTTTTTTAGTTCTGAATCGTAAGCGGCAATGGCTTCCTGAGCGTGATTGGATGACATGTTCGTTTGGTTATTAGGGTTTATCCGAGATAAGCTTTAAGGAGTTTGCTACGTGAAGTGTGGCGGAGACGACGGATGGCTTTTTCTTTGATCTGACGCACACGTTCGCGGGTAAGGTCGAATTTGGCACCGATTTCCTCGAGTGTGAGACCGTGGTTCATTCCGATTCCGAAGAACAATTTGATGACATCACGTTCACGCTCTGTTAATGTGCTCAAGGAACGCTCAATTTCACGTTGCAAAGATTCATTCATCAAGGCGAAGTCAGCTTTAGGAGAATCGGAGTTAACCAAAACATCCAAAAGTGAATTGTCCTCACCCTCTACGAAAGGAGCATCAACCGACACGTGGCGACCGGAAACACGCATGGTGTCTGCGATTTTATCTTCCGGAATATCGAGCACGGTAGCAAGTTCTTCGGCGCTTGGCGGACGTTCATATTCCTGCTCAAGCTTAGAAAATGCTTTGTTGATTTTATTGAGTGATCCAACCTGATTCAAAGGAAGACGCACAATACGCGACTGTTCTGCCAAAGCCTGGAGAATGGACTGACGAATCCACCAAACAGCATAGGAAATAAATTTAAAACCACGCGTCTCATCAAAACGTTGAGCAGCTTTAATCAAACCAAGATTTCCTTCGTTGATCAAATCCGGAAGAGTCAATCCTTG
>JBIKKU010000325.1:0-3764 GCA_044360245.1 Flavobacteriales bacterium
CGTTCCAACTGAAAATGGTGATTTTGATCTGAGGATGTGGTATTTCGGCAATAATGCGCATGATGCAAAGTTAATCAAAGGCCTCAAGCAACCAATACCGCTGCCCAAGTGGGTGTTAAAAAATGCAAAAACCCGCCGAAGCGGGTTTTTTGTGGAGTTTCGGATAAATATTAAGCAAACTTCTTCTCGAATTCCTTCATGACATCTACCAACACTTGTACACTTTCCAGTGGCATAGCGTTGTAAATAGATGCACGGTATCCACCAACGGAACGGTGTCCGCGAATACCGCTCAAGTTGGCTTCTTTCGCCATTTTATCGAATTCGGCTTCGAGTTCGGTTTTGTGCAGAAGGAAACATACGTTCATATAGGAACGGTCTTCGGTTGCTGCAGTTCCGTAGAACAACGAGTTGCGGTCGATTTCCCCGTAAAGGAGTTCTGCTTTTTGATTGTTGATTTTTTCAATCCATTCCACACCGCCATTTTGTTTCAACCAACGGAGGGTGAGCATGGTTACGTAAACCGGAAATACCGGTGGTGTATTGTACATGGAGCCATCTTTGATGTGGATACCGTAATCGAGCATGCTCAGTTTTTTACGGTCGCTTTTGCCTACCATGTCTTTGTGAATCATCACCATGGTTGAGCCTGCGGGACCAATATTTTTTTGTGCTCCGGCATAAATGAGTGCGAATTTGTTTCCGTCCACTTTTCTGGAGAAAAGGTCAGAGGACATGTCACACACCAATGGTACCGGGCTATTGGGGAATTGTTTGATCTGTGTTCCGTAAATGGTATTGTTGGAAGTAATGTGGAAATAATCCGCATCAGCAGGAATTTCATACTGCTTAGGGATGTACGAAAAGTTTTTGTCCTCCGAAGAAGCCACCACAATCGTTTCACCAAGCATTTTGGATTCTTTAATGGCTTTGCTTGCCCAAACTCCGGTATTGAGGTAAGCCGCTTTACCATTGGTGCGCAGGATGTTGTAAGGTACCATGGCAAATTGCAGACTTGCTCCGCCACCGAGGTACAGGACTTCATAATCATTACCTACACCAAAGAGTTCCTTTACCAGGGAACGTGCTTCATCCATCACCGCTTCATAATCTTTGCTGCGGTGCGAAATTTCGAGGAGCGACAGGTTAAGGTCGTTGAAATTGATACAAGCTTCGGAAGCCTGCTTCAGGACTTCGGCCGGGAGGATTCCGGGACCGGCGCTGAAATTGTGGACTTTTTTCATGAAGAAAAGGTTAAGACGCGTAAGAACTTATTACACAAAATTGGCAATAATTCAGCGATAAAAAAACCTAAATCTTGTTAGAAAATGAGGAAATGCCCAAACTATTGTCGGTCGTTGGGTTGATTGAAGAATTTGTCCCTTTTATCCTTGGTTCGGCGCGCATCTACATCCGATACAAACACCCATTTGCCGTTTTCAAGTTTGAAAGCATCGTAAGACCCATCCGGAAAATAAAACTCACGAATTCCTTCTGCCGCGGGCGTTTCGGGAATGAGGTGGTCGAAAACAATCATTTTGTTCTTTTCATCCCAATTGAGGGTCATTCGTGCCTGCGAAGAAAATTCGAATACAACGCGTTTGCTGACACCCTTGTTTTCATTGGTGAAAATGGGTAAACCAAACTGAATTTTGTCGGAATAGATGGTCATGACATCTATAATCTTACAAGCGCTTTGTTTGTTGTTGCCATCCCAACCCAATAAGGTATATTCCTTTCTTCCTGAATTTCCGGAGACAATAATCTGATAATACAAAGCACCAAACCATTTTTTATTGTCGAGTGTTTTGTTCTCTGGTTCGGAGATGGTTTGCGACATATCGTTGAGTTCAAACACCCTTATTTTATTGTCGGGGACGAGCACAAAAGCGTAATAGTTGTAAGTACCATTGTCGTTCTCGATGTTCCAGTTGAACAATCGAAAATAATTGTCGGGTGATTTAATGGTGGCAATTGTTTTCAGAGAATCGAAAGGATAATCAAAAACGCCGCGCATATCCAGCGTTTCGCGGAGTAAGGATTTGAATTTGGTGTTCCACTCCTTGCGCTGTGCATCTTTTGGGGCTTTGCGGAGATTATCCAACACCTGACAAAGGGAATCTTCCTGAATTTTCAATGCTTCTAAGTCGGCCTGAGCTGCGACCCGAAACACCGGAATCAGAAACAAAAAGGATATCGCAAGGATTTTTATCATAATTGAAGTAATGCCAAAATTGTGCCGCTTTGTAGCAGGTATAAATGAAAAAACACCGCTGTGTTACGGTGTTCCTTCAAAAAAAGTTCGGATTAAAGATGCAGAAAATCTTTTTTCGCCCTGAGCTGGTCTTCGGTTTCGCGGTAATCCGGATCATCCACACAGCAGTCAACCGGACAAACGGCTGCACATTGTGGTTCATCATGGAAACCAACACACTCGGTACATTTATCGGATACGATGTAATAAAGGTCCATCGATTTTGGATCGTGAGTAAGATCTGCATTCACTTGTTTGCCATCCGGTTTTGTCAGATTGCCTTTAAGAGATGTTCCATCGGAAAACTTCCATTCTGCACCACCTTCATAGATGGCATTGTTTGGACATTCCGGTTCGCATGCACCGCAATTGATGCATTCGTCTGTAATCATGATAGCCATTTCCTTCGCGCGTTTTTTTGTTTTAGCTTTGCAAATATAGAAATACAAAAATTTATACCGGTTCCCGGATGGAATTAAAACAGCGAATCGCCGCATTTGTTCAGCTCGGCAAATTTCTCTCCTCCTTTGAAAAAGATGCGCCATGGCCTGGATATGACCTTGGTATCACCGCATCTGAATACGACGTTTTTAATGGTTTGGTGAAAACAGTCCATCTTTACAATGGCTGGTTTACCGAAGAAAATGTGCGAAAATCACTATTCGAATGGGGAAATGCCCTAAGCGAAGCAAATCTGGAAAAATGGCTTTCCGCTTATGCATTGCCGGAGCGATCATCTCCAAAAACCGTTGCATTGATTTTGGCTGGGAATATTCCTTTGGTCGGATTTCACGATGTACTTGCCGTATTGATTTCAGGAAACAAGGTGCTCATTAAACTTTCATCGGATGATGATCGACTGATTCCGGCTGTGCTGGAGGTTTTGATAAAAGATATCCAACCCGAATTTGCTTCCTATATTCAATTTGCATCCGGAAAACTGGAAGCCTTTGATGCAGTGATAGCAACAGGATCGGATAATTCGGCGCGTTATTTTGAAAGTTATTTTGGAAAATATCCGCACATCATCCGATCGAACCGAACTTCTGTTGCGGTGCTGACCGGTGATGAATCTCAAGAGGAACTCAAAGCATTGGGTCACGATATTTTCGATTATTTCGGATTGGGTTGTCGCAATGTGTCCAAAATGTTTGTGCCTGCAGATTTTGATTTGGATCGTTTTTTCGGTGCAGTGTTTCCTTTTCATTCCATTATTCAGCACAAGAAGTACGCCAACAATTACGATTACCACAAAGCAATTATGTTAATGAACCGCGATCAGCTTTTGGAGAATGGTTTTATGCTGTTGAAGGAAGATGAGCAATTGCATTCTCCTTTGGGTGTGTTGTATTACGAGCGTTATGAGAGTGCGATGGATTTGGATTCCAAACTGCAAAAACTAGGGAACAAACTTCAAGTTGTAGTGGGGAAAAATTATGTTCCATTTGGAAAATCACAAAGTCCTGCGCTATGGGATTACGCCGATGGAGTGGACACGCTTCAATTCATT
>JBIKKU010000326.1:0-3760 GCA_044360245.1 Flavobacteriales bacterium
ATGAATCGGAAGGTGCGGATTTTTTAATGGTGAAACCTGCTTTGCATTATTTGGATATTATTCATGTGTTGAAAGAACAATCGCAATTACCTATTGCTGCCTACCATGTGAGTGGTGAATGTGCCATGTTGGTGGCTGCATGCAAGAATGGCTGGTTGGATTACAAAAAAGCCATGCCCGAAGCATTGTTGAGTATTCGTCGCGCAGGAGCCGATGCCATCCTCACCTATTTCGCCAAAGATTATGCTAAAATGGTTCACGAAAACAAATAAACATGTTTCCAGAAAACAATGAATATCCCGGGTATTACGAACCTTTTATCGGTCTGAGCAAAGCGCGTCAGATTGGAGAGGAATTGCAGCATTCGGGTGAACAAATTTTTGAATTTATCCTTGCCATTCCAGATGAAAAAGGAAATCATCGTTATGCAGATGGTAAGTGGTCTATCAAAGAATTATTAATTCACATCATCGATACGGAACGTGTTTATGCCTATCGTGCTTTGCGTTTTGCACGTCACGATGCCACCCAACTTCCGGGATTCGATGAAAATCTTTTTGCTGCACAATCGAATGCCGAAAAAAGAACTTTAGCATCCATTGCTTCTGAATTTAAAACGGTAAGAACTGCCACCTTATCGCTTTTGGAAAGTCTGGATGAATCTACACTCAAGATGCATGGCATTGCCAACGGAAATCCATTGTCGGTTCGGGCCATCTTTCACATCATCGCGGGCCATGGTCTGCATCACATCAATATTCTTAAGGAACGATATTTGTAAGTCAACCGCATGCGAAACTATTTCTTACTTGCCTTTTTGTTTGCTTTCCAATTCGGATACGGACAAGTTGAATTGATTACCCAAACCCGACAACGCGGTGCCATTACCTGGATTACCTGCTCACCGCAGGGAAATTACGTGGCTTCTGCCAACGGTGGCGACAACAACATCCGTATTTGGGATGTGCGTTCCGGAAAAATTATCGGGGCTTTAACGGGACACGAAAACACCATCACGGCCTTACAATTCCTACCCAATGGAGAACAACTCGTAAGCGCCGACCTAGACGGATTTTTGATGGTATGGGACCTCAACACCTGGAAAGTGAAGGATAGTTTGGATATGGACGGACAAATCAGTTCCATTGCTACCCAGGAAAAATTCATTTTCGCTGCCTCAAAAAAAGGAGGAGTGCATGTTTTGGATCACCACCTCAAAGAATTGAATCTGTTTGCTAAAGGAAAAGATCCTGTTCACGAAGTCATCGCCAACAAAAATTCCGGCGAAATAGCTGTGCATATCCTCAACAAAGAAATTCAAATCTGGGATGTGACCGCCGCTAAAAAGAAAGTCGCTCTGAATGTGGCAAAAGAAGGAATTACCTTCCTTCAATTTAGTTCCCCGCAACAATTGATTTGTGCATCTTCCTACGGTAAAATCAGCATTTGGAACACTAACGACAAGAAAAAAACAAGTGAGATTCAAGCGCATCCAAATGCCATCACTGCTATGGATGTGAATGTTTCGAAAGGATTCATTGCAACCGCATCCAACGATAAACGCATTAGGATTTCTTCGGCAAACGACCTATCCGAAATTCAAACGTTTATTACAGCAAACGAAAAAACAAACGAGGAGGCAATACGAGCATTGAGTTTTAGTCCCGATGGAAATGCACTTGCCTCATCCGGATTTAAAGTGAATACGATTTTGGGTACCTCCAGATCCGACAATACCATACGCCTTTGGAGTCTACCCAAAAAAGCGCTCTTCAAGGAGTTGCAAGGTTCCGTGAAACCTATTGTTGCCTTTGCTTTTTATCCATTAGACAATAAAGTTGCCATTCTTTCTGAAGGTCAGGAATTGAGCTTTTGGGATTTTGACTTGGGTGAAAAAACAGGAACTTTTCAATTGCCCGAAGCAAAAAGAGAATACTATCCGGAAACCAAACGCATGACCGAAAACGCCGTAAACAACATTGGCGGCACATTTAATTCGGCGAAAAACATCATGGATGGAAACATCAACCTGAACAAGAAAAACACCGCCAAAACAGTTGGAAAAGCCACACAACGCAACCTTAAAAACATTGTTGAGCAAGACCCTGTGATTTTGTTTTCGAACAAGGGGAATTTAATGGTGACGCATTTACCCAAAGATGAAATTCGTGTTTACGACATTTCCGGCGGTAAACCGGTTTACAAATATTTCGTGAAGCATGAACTGCAAAAAGTCAACACCCTCGCCATTTCACCCGATGATAAATTCATTGTTTGCGGTGGAATTGGACAAGAATTTGTTACGATTTGTGATTTAAATACCGGGGCTTTCAAATCGAATTTGGCATTTAACTTACCAACGGCAACGCTTGCTATTTCTGAGGTTCGCGATATGAGTTTTTCGCCTGACGGTAAATTTTTCGCTGCAGTTTTCAATACCGGAAAATTATTCGTGGTAGAAGTTGCCAGTGGATCTGTTGTGTTTGAAAACCTGATGCCGGTTAACCCGACTGCTTTGCAAGGTGGTTTCGTGAACTTTAGCCGCGATTCGAAGTACATCCTTTACAACAGTTTTGAAGGATTTAAAAAAGTGAACATCCAAAACTTCATCGAAGAAAAGGCTCAAACCATTGCCGTAAAAGGTCGCATTTTGCAAATGAACAATCCACAGGATTTTACCATTGGCCGTGAACGTGATCATTTGAATGTTTACAATCTGATCAATGGAAAAAGCGCAAATATTTCGGGTAATTCAAAAGAGATTACCTGTATCGACGTAAGTGCATCCGGACGAATGGCCGTAAGTTTTATTTCGGGTGAATTTAAAATTTACGATCCAAATGAAGGTCAGTACATCGCCACCATGGTGACCGAAGGCGATAATGCCATCATCAAAACAAAAGACAATTTCTATAAAGTCAACAAAGAAGGATATGGTCTGGTAACGTTTCGTGTAGGAAAAAATGCTTATCCTTTTGAGCAATTCGACCTCTACTTCAACCAGCCGGCAAGGGTTTTGGAAGCTTTAGGATCAAAAAACAAAGGTTTGATTCAACTGTACCAAACCACCCGAGACAAGCGTATGAAAAAAATGGGACTTGAAAAATCTTTTTTCGCCATTGATGCTTTACCACAAATCGAAGTCCTTAACCGCAATGAAATTCCTTCAACCACCTCCGATAAGCAAATCACGTTGCATATTAAAGCAACGGATCCGAATGGAAAAATTACGGGATTGCAATTCTGGGTCAACAACGTTCCTGTATTCGGAACCAGAAACATTAAAACACGCGCTTCATCCAGTGTAGATACCAATATAGTTTTGCCTTTATTGAATGGCATTAACGAAATACGCTGCGCAGCTTTCAATCAGAAAGGAAATGAAAGTCTGAACGAAGCATTCCGCATTGATGCAAGTTATTCCACCAACGTGAATTTATTTTTGGTGAGCATCGGAACTTCGAGTTACAAAGACAAAAAGTTCAACTTAAAATATGCTGCGAAGGATGCAAAAGATTTGGCGGCCATGATGGGAGGTTCAAGCTTGTTTTCATCAGTGCAAATCAAAACACTTACCGATGCGGAAGTCACCAAGAAAAACCTCCAAACCGTAAAAGATTTTCTTGCCAAAGCGGAGGTGAATGATATTGTGATGGTGTTTATTGCGGGACATGGTGTGCTTGATAAGGACTTCAATTATTTCTACGCACCGCATTTGATGGATTTCATGAATCCTGCTAAAGAAGGCATCAGTTACGAA
>JBIKKU010000327.1:0-3750 GCA_044360245.1 Flavobacteriales bacterium
CATAAACAACATAGCTTTTCCACTCCGCATCTTGCGCGAAAACCGAGCTAAGCATCAACAAAAAAAGAAGGGTAAAAATGCTTTTCATGCTTTGCAAACGACAATATTCATGCCTCTAATGGAAGTCAGGATTTTTTACACTTCAATAAGAGCGTTTCAATATTAAAATAATCAAAAGCCTCATTCAAATCACACAAGGATGAAACATCCCCAACCTTTCATCTTAAAAAAAAATGGAGCTGAATCATCAACTCCATTTCATCTTTTTGTGCCCGAAGTGAGACTCGAACTCACAAGGATGTAACTCCAACGGCTTCTGAGACCGCAACGTTTACCAATTTCGCCATCCGGGCTTAGAACGAGTGCAAAAGTAGGAGAATTTTGGGTTTTGGCAATTTAATCCGGACTTATATTTAGATAGCACACTTCAATTCCCCTTGTTTTACAATGGTTCAGGATTATTCTTCTTTCCCTTCCTGCGCTTTTTTGCGGTTCAACTTTTTGAGCAAAATAAGGTTGAGCAATTCCACCGTAAGCGAAAATCCCATGGCAAAATAAACATATTCGCGTGGCAATTCGTAGTGGAATGCCTCTGCAACCAACAACATACCAATCATCAACAAGAACGAAAGTGCAAGCATGACAATGGTTGGATTGTTGTTAATGAATCGACCTACAGGACTGGAGAAAATCATCATGAACACCATCGACACGATTACAGCAGAAATCATCAAAACCACGTTATCAGTCAATCCTACGGCTGTTAAAATGGAGTCAATAGAGAAAATAATATCGATCATCACGATTTGGAAAATCATGTATCCTACAATGTTTTTGCGGGTTTTGGTCTTTTTTTGTTCCTCTACCTCATCGTCCATTCCTGCCGCTTCAATTTTGTGGTGAATCTCCAATGTCGATTTTGCAATCAGGAACAAACCTCCACCAAAGAGAATGATGTCTCTCCAACTGAATTCAGTGCTTCTGATGCTGAATACCGGCTCTTTGAGGTGTGCGATGTATGAAATCCCCATCAGCATGATAACACGGAAAAGCAATGCCAGTCCGAGTCCGAGCATGCGAATGAACTTCTGATTTTCTTTAGGGGCTTTATCCACCAGAATGGAAATGAAAACCAGGTTATCAATTCCCAATACAATTTCCAGCACCGCCAAGGTCAAGAAAGCTACAATCCCATCAATTGAAAATAAAAAGTCAAATCCTTCCATGTTGTTTTTTAAATGAAGGGCAAATGTACGCGGCAGGTGATAATTAGTTTCCGATGATTTGAATTATTTTTGGACAAATGATACCTGCACAGGAATTCCGCGAACAATTAAAACTGGCCTTCAGCAAGCCATTACCGGGAATTTCAGCCCATCAAAAGCTGGCTCCCTACCGTAAAACTCCGGCAGAAGCCATTGCCCTTTCGGGTAAAAACCCAAGACTATCAGCCACGCTTACCTTGCTCTACCCCTTTGATAATCAATGGAACATTATCCTCACTAAGCGACATGATTACGGAGGAACACACAGCGCGCAAGTCAGTTTTCCGGGTGGAAAAAAAGAAGAAAGCGACATTGACCTCATGCATACTGCCCTTCGTGAAACAAGCGAAGAGACCGGCGTTGTATTAAAGCCTGACCAGGTTTTGGGTCAGCTCACGGAGGTCTATATTCCGCCTTCCAATTTTTTGGTTTATCCTTTTTTGGCCATAGCCGAGGAAAGGCCTGCTTTTTTGCCCGATCCGCATGAAGTACATTACCTCATCGAATTCCCTGCTTTTGATTTATTGAACGAAAACATCATTCGCGAAACCACCGTAACTGCGGGAGGAGGAATGCGCTTGAAAGTCCCATATTTCGATATTCGCGGCGAAGTGGTATGGGGGGCCACTGCGGTTATCCTAAGTGAATTCAGAGAACTCCTTAAGGAAGTCCAATAAAAAAGGTCACCCGAATCGAGTGACCTTTTTTTATGCATTGTAAGCGGATTACATCATTTTAAAGATCCATGCATCTTGTTGCTCCTTACGAAGAACTTCAAGAATGTCTACCGCGGTTTCTTCATCCAAATTGTAGAATACACAAACATAGTAGAACTCACGTTTCTTGTTGTAAATAATTACCGGTTTGTACCCTGGTTTAGATTCATAGGTTTGTTTGGCCTTTTGAGCGTTTTCTTTCTTTTTGAAAGAACCCATAATTACAAAATAACCCGGAGTAATTTGTTTACCGTTTTCATCTTGGTAATCGGCAACATTTTCTGAACGTACATCCTTATTGTTGGTTGAACCTGAACCACCCTGATTAACGGTGTCTTTAACATCGGTGCTACCTGTTTTTCCGGATTTCAACGTTTCGAGTTCCGTTTTCAATTTTTCAATTTCCTCGGTATGCTCTTGGTCTTTCTTTTTCAGTTCGCGTGCAAGTGAATCTTGACGTACTTGCGCTTCATCCAGATTTTTTTCCATCTCCGAAATCTTCGCGTTGTCGTTTCCACCACCCGAGCGGCCACCACCAAAAGTGTAACCGAGCATGATTTCGTGACCACCACCGGATACTGCACCAATGGAAGAAAGCACGTGTTCGTAGGTATATCCGGCAATGAGGTTGTTGTTGAGTTTAACTCCAATATTCATTCCCAATGCATAGCCTAAACGGTAAGAGAATCCCGCACGAACCATGTCTTTCCAATCGAAATTGGCATTGACATCAAATTGGAATGGAGCTCCTTTCACGTAACGGGTCATTACCGAAGGCAAGAAATGGATTTGTTGTGCTTCGGAAAGTGTGAATTTGTAGGAAACGCTACCAATCAAGTGACGGTTCAATGTGGTGTAAACATTGGTTTCTGATTCGAGATAAGAAACTTTGTTACCCAAAATTTGCGGAATTGAAATTCCAACTTGCAAATCCTTAAAGAAGTAACCAATACCAAAATTTCCGTCCACAGTGATTTTACGCATGTTGCTGTTGTACAACAATGGATCGTTTACATCATGTGCCGAGGTTCTGGAGAAATCGATTTTGTTATCGATTACACCCGCAGAAAGACCGAAGGTCAAATGATGGTCGGCATTCACTTTCCAACGGTAAGAGTAAGATGTGTACAATCCGGTACGATTGAAAATATCTTGCTGATCGTTGAAGAGGGAAAATCCTAAACCAATCTGATTCGATTTTACCGGACCATCCAATGTTAGAGCATAAGTGGTTGGTGAACCCGGAATATCTTTCCATTGCGAACGGTGAATGAGGTAGGCATTTGCCATTTCACTTGTTCCCGTAAATGCAGGATTGTATAAAAACTGGTTGTAATAATATTGACTGAAAAGTGGCAACTGCTGGGCATAAGAAGCCGAAGCAAGCGTACCTGTGAAAACTGTAGCTAAAAGTATCTTTTTCATGGCTTCTCGAATTATTCGTTAGTCGAACGGATGATGTTAACTGCGCCTTTCACTACATCTTCACTATCGGTGAATTCAATCACATAGTAATAGGTTCCGTCAGGCAGCGGATCTCCATTGTAGGTTCCATCCCACATGTTGTTGTACGATTCAGATTCATAAACCATTTGTCCGTTTCGGTTGTAAACCGTAACCACATTGGCAGGATAAGTCAGAATGTTTTCGATGATCCAGGTATCGTTGAATCCATCACCATTTGGTGTAATGATGTTACGCACAGTAACCAAGAAATCGTTGTTCACCATGACGTTCACGCTATCGGTATCCTGACATCCATTGATATC
>JBIKKU010000040.1:0-13370 GCA_044360245.1 Flavobacteriales bacterium
AACCTGAGGTATCCGAAATTCTTGCAAAAGCAGATTCAAATTCCAAAGTGTTGTTTATCTGTTCTCCGAATAATCCAAGTGGAAATGTCATTTTCGGAGATCGTATTTTGCAATTGATTCGTGAGTTTCCGGGGATTGTGGTCGTGGATGAAGCGTATATCGATTTTTGTCCCGACCAAAGTATGGTTCCCGCACTCGACCGTTTTCCGAATCTCATCATCATGCAAACCCTTTCCAAAGCGTGGGGATTGGCGGGGATTCGCATGGGAATTATGATGGCGTCTCCGCAAATTATTGCTGTGATGAATAAAATAAAACCGCCATACAACATCAATATCATGACCCAACGCATTGCGCTGGAAGCATTGAAAAAAGTTGAACATAAAAACAAAACCATTCAGGAAGTATTGGTGCAGCGTGAATGGTTAAAAATGGAGTTGCTGCAACTGACTTGTGTGGAAATGGTTTATCCTTCGGATGCGAATTTTTTACTGGTTCGGTTTACAGATCCGAAAAAAGTTTTTGCGTATTTGATTGCACATAAAATCATTGTGCGCGATCGTTCAACGCAACCACGGTGTGAAGGGGCTTTGCGGATTACCGTTGGAACCGCTGCCGAAAACATTGCGTTGATTGAAGTGCTGAAAACGATCGAAAACTAATCAACCCATTGCGTTGTAATCTGCCATGCTTGCGCGGATGACTTGATGTGCTTCCTGAGCAGAATAGACATGCGTAATTTCTACTGTTTTTTCCGTTTGTCCGGGAAGATCTTTGTAAGTAAGGAAGTAATGCAACAAACGGTCAATCATTTTTTGCGGTGCTTCGCTAATGTCTTTCCAATTGCCATATAAAGCATCATCTTTCATTACGGCAATGATTTTATCGTCGGCTTCGTTTTTGTCGATCATTCGCAATCCGCCAATCGGAATGGCTTGAATGATGATGGCTCCGTGGTTGATTGGTTTTTCGGTCAGCACGAGTATATCCAATGGATCTCCATCGCCGGCGATTCCTTTTTTTCCGGTTTGCTGCATGCAAAATGCTGCGGTTTGCTGTCCACAATAAGATTGCGGAATGAAACCATAAAGTGCAGGTACAATGTTGGAGAATTTTTGTGGACGATCCACTTTTAAAAATCCCGAATGTTTATCGATTTCGTATTTGACATGGTCCGTAGGAACGATTTCAATAAAAGCATTAACCATTTCCGGTGATTGCGGATGAATGGCAATGCCGTGCCAGGGATGGAGTTGGTAAGGTGATTTCATAAGGATAAAATTTGTCCAACCAAAAACAAAAGCGACATCAAGAAGGTACCCAATGCAATTTTTTTAAGTTCGGGATCTAATGCGCGGTGTTCCTTGGTAGAGAATACTTTTAGCATATTCAGCAAAAACAATGGACTAACCAAAACAAATAGAAATTGCCAAATGCCATGGTAGTTTAATAATACATACATCAACAACAAAACCGGTGCAATAGTCATTAAGCTGAGATGGTAAATTTTTGCAGCATCAAATCCCATTTTTACAACAATGGTATTTTTCCCCATGGCTTTATCGTTATCGTGATCGCGCATGTTGTTCATGTTGAGCACAGCAGTACTCAGCAAGCCAATTGCTGATGCGGGCAATAAAACGGTCCAATGCATTTGATGAGTGAGCAGAAAATACGTTCCTCCAACTCCTAACCAACCGAAAAACAAAAACACAAATACATCTCCCAATCCATGGTAGCCGTATGCTTTTTTTCCAACGGTATAAAAAATGGCAGCAGCGATGGCACTTAATCCCAAGGCAAGAAAGGCATAAGCGACGGAAGTTGGCATATCGGAAAGCGCGAGATAGATCAGTGCAATTCCACTGATAAGACTAAACACAATAAAAAGAACCATTGCCACAAGCATTTCCTTTTTGTTGATTTTTCCGCTTTGTAAGGCGCGCTCCGGACCAATTCTGTCGGCATTATCGGTTCCTTTTACATGATCGCCGTAGTCGTTTGCCAGGTTCGAAAGGATCTGCAAAAACAAGGTCGTGAGCAAGGTGAGCAAAAACACACCTGTATTCCAAAATCCTTGGACCAAAGCCATGGCGGTTCCGGTAATGATGGTGGAAAAGGACAAAGGCAGTGTCCTTAAACGGAATGCTTTCAGCCATAAGGCGACTTTACTCATGTTGCAAATTTAGTATGGCTTGTTGGATATCAAAACCAAAGTTAAGAATCCACGATTACCTGTTTTATTTCGCTATTTCCTTGGTTTTGAGGTGAAAGTACGGGTAATTTTGCGCCATGCTTGCAATTGTTCATACTTACGAACTTGTATCCCTTCATCGTTCGAGGTTTTATTTTTATCCGAACAACATTGTAAAGGTGGTCATTAACAAAGGAGAGACCATCGGTGTAGCGGATTATTTGGAGGGAATTGAAATGTTGCGCAAACGTGCTCCTGAAAAAAAGTACCTGTTTTTTTATGAGTTGGAGGAAGGTGCCACGGTTACAGATGAGTTGCGTGAAGTAAGCAGTTCTCCCGAAAACAATCAATTTACATTGGCTGAAGCATTCATCGTGAAATCACTCGCGCATCGATTGTTGGCGAATTTTTACATGCGTTTCAATAAACCTGCAAAGCCTGCAAAAGTGGTTGCTTCCGATAAAGAGGCACTGGAATGGCTCAGTACTTTTTTGAACTGATCAGAGCGGAAAGAGAATGGCGACATGCGCTCCTTTGTCATCCCAAAAGCGAATTGTTCCGTCCAATTGTTCCACCAAATCACCAACCAAACTAATTCCAACAGATTCTAATTTTTCCATGTTGAGGTTCATGCCTGGACCATCATCCGAAAATTCAAGGAAATGCTGCATTCCGTTTTGTCCGAACTGCACTTTCAACAAACCTGCATCTCGATTTTTATAGGCGTATTTGTAGGCGTTGGTAATGAGTTCATTCGTGATAAGTCCGAGTGGAATAGCTCTTTTGATGTCCAAACGAATATGTGAAATCTGCTTTTCGACGGTGATCAATTTTCCGCTGCCGTAGGATTCGGCTAGGTGTTCGATGAGACTTTCGAGGTACTGACCAAAATCAATCTCCGAATAATTTTTGGAACGGTACAATTGTTCGTGCACAAAAGCCATGGATACCACACGTTCGCGCGCTTCATCAAACAACCCGGCGTGATAATCGTCTTTGGCTTTTGATTTATGTAAATTGAGCAAGGAAGAAATAATCATCATGTTGTTTTTTACACGGTGATTGATTTCGCTCAATAAAATTTCTTTTTCGTGTAATCCAGATTCCAATTGTTTGCGGTACTGATTTTTTTGCCAGGTTTCGAAAGCAAGTGAAATGAGCTGCGCAATGGAAAGGGCAAAACTTTGTTCACTCAAGTTCCACAATCGTTTTTCTCCGGTATGTTCAAAGCAAACCAATCCAATCATTTCTCCCTCAATCCGAATGGGAATATCCATCATGCTGGAAATGTTATTCGGCTTGATGTAATCTTCGATTAACTCTGTATTGATGGGGGCTGTGAGTGCGTCGTCGGTGACAATCTTTTCTGCGGAATGGATGTGCTTGAAATAATTGGGATATTTTTCCTGCAACAAAATTCCTCCTTTGGAAAATGTTTTTCGGTTGCGATCGAAATCACCAATGCAGGTTAAAGCCGCAAAAGAATTGTCAATGCTCCAGGCGTTTACGCGACTCACCTGTAAACCTTCCGCTGCTTTATCCAGGATTTCCTTCAGGGCCATGTCAAAATCACCATCCCGGATTGCGCGGCTTTTGGTAAGGTATTCGATAATACCAATGTAATTCATGGCCGTACAATTTCTATCCAATTTAATGAACAGAAAATCAAAAAGCAAAAAAGAAAGCGTTTAAAACACTCATTTACAGTGGAAATCGACGAAATAGTATTTTCCGTCTTAGCTGCGGATGATTTTTTCGGAATAATGCTCTCCTGCAGATGTTCGGATGTCCAGGTAATAAATGCCCGATGGTAAGGTGGACATGTTGAATTGAATGCGGTTCAAACCACTTTTTACTTTGTCTTCAAACAGCAGGGCAATGAGTTTACCCTGTTGATCATACAGACGAATACTTGTCATGGCCGATTGATGGATGTTGAATTCAATCGTGGTCAAATCGATGGCAGGATTCGGAAATACGCGCGATGGCGAATCTTGAATTTCATCGATAGCGGTAAATGGATTTGTTGCGCAAAGGGAGTCCGCTCCAATTTCGGCAATCCATGTCCCGTTGGAGCTCGTTGTTTTTGCAAAAGTCCCTGCACACCAAATGCGACAAGGTTCATTGTACCTGCGTTGAATTCCGCTGTAATCTCCCCAACGTTCATCTGTTCCTGCAATCACATTTACCAATGAATTTCCGGTTTTTAAAGTGATGAAATCGGAATAGGTTGAATCGCTGCGAAACAATACGGCACCTGTACCTCCGGGTTCTGTGGCTGAAACATAATTGAAACTGATGATGGCACGGCAATCGTTGGTGTCGAGCGATGTCCAGGCAATGTTTGGATATCCAAGAAAACGTGTGGTGTCGGTAATCAAGTTTGCTCTGATGAATGGATTGGAATAGACATCGTAAATAAACCCGTGATAAATGGCAGATAATCCACGTGCGGTGTCAACGGAACATTGCACAAACTGAATGGTGGATCCCACTTGAAATCCGCCAAGCACGCGTGAATCATTCGTGTCGAAAAAATGTCCCCCGGGTTGTTGTGCACTCGGTGGTAGTCCGTACGCGCGATTGGAGCGGACCAACTGTAAACTCAATTGCGGATTACCGAGTGCTAATGGTGAATCGATGTGCAAAATGTAAACTGAATCGGAACCGAGCGCCAAATTTTTATTGGATAATAAAAACATATCTCCTTCCGTGTTTTCAGCACCGCGATGGATGGGTGTGATGTTGAACAAAGTATCGTTTGGTGCGGCGATGTCGTGGTAATAGGCCGTCGATAAAGGGTTTCCAAGGTATCCGTCGGCGAGGTTGACTTGCCAAAAACAACTTTCATAAAATCCGCTGTTGTTGGTAGATCCGTTAAAAAACGTATTGATGCCAATGAATAAATCCATGTTGGAGATGCCGATTACGGGGTAGTCCGACCATGTGTTGTTGCTTAATGGATTCCCGCCAATGACGTATAAGTTCCAAGGGTCGACCGGATTACTGGTGCTTGAAAAGGCAACAATTATTCTACTGTTTTGGTAAGTGGTACCTGTCAGGAAAACCAATACAAATCGGTCTTTTACGGGATCGTATACAATTTTCGGGTCGTATTTGGAGGAAGTAATGTTCAGTGAAACAATGAATGCTCCAAGGGTAATGGATTTCATTAAAGTATCGGCTTCGGTATCGTACATAAACATATTCGAGTTGATGACCGAAACCACAAAACCTTCATCAGAAATAGCGATGTCGTTATCGTTGGGAACACCCGAAGTCATGAGGTTTCCTTCGAGCATTTGTCCCACAAACAATTCCGTTGCACTGCGCATCCTGCCTTGCTCGCCGCGTGGAGTGTATTGCATAGGATGGTTCGTGGATTGCACTTGTTTCAATGCGGCCATTTTTGCTTTGTAGCTTCCGGTACCCGGTTGTGGCATTTCGAGTGATTGCACTTGCACGTTCCATGAGTCTTCTACTTTCATGGGGTCGACTTGCATGCTGCGTTCAAAAGTGAACAGAGAACGTTGGTAGCTGAAATCAGTGGCATTGGCCATTACCGAAACGGCAGAAAACACAAGGAAAAACAGAATTCGCATAGCTTTAAAAGTCTTGTCTAAAAATAATGAAAATCCGGCAGCTTTTTTTAGTCTGAATGAATGGTACTCTTCAGGGAAAAGGTTATTTTTAAATAAACTCTACAAGGGCTATGGGCGAAAAAGAATTGCGTGCAAAAATTATTGAAACGGCTTTGGCTGAGGTGGGAACCGGTGAAGTTCCTGCCAGCTCGAACAAAACCAAATATGGGGCATGGTATGGATTGGATGGTGTGGCTTGGTGTGCAACGTTTGTAAGTTGGGTTTACCATCACGCAGGTGCGCCGCTGGGAAAAGTCGATCGACCTAATGGTTACCAATATTGTCCAAGTGCTTATAATTTCTGGAAGAAGACAAATCAGTTGACAACTACACCAAAATCAGGTGACATTATTTTATTTGATTTTGCCAATAAAGGGATTTCAGATCATACCGGAATTTTTGTTGAGATGAATGCCGATGGAAAAACATTTACCTCCATCGAAGGAAATACTTCTCCCGGAAATTCAGGGAGTCAGAACAATGGCGGAGTTGTTGCCAAACGAAACAACCGAAGATTATCTCAGGTATTGGCTTTTGTTTCACCTACGGTTTTAGGCGGACAAAAACCTGCTTCCGATCCTGTGGTTTGTAAAAAGGGTGATATTGGCGCTACCGTTGCACGCATCCAAAAGATGTTGTTTGACCTGGGTTTTGAGATGGTGGTGGATGGAGATTTTGGTTCAAAAACCGAACAGCGCGTAAAAGAATTTCAAAAAGAACATGGGTATACTGAAAATGGAATTGTGACGGAAACCCTTGTTGGTGCGCTTCAGGACGCGGTGCTAGGAAAACCGGTCGATACTTCTAAATTCACTAACGGGACGTACCTCAATCAGGGTGATTCCGGACCGGGTGTGGTTTCTTTGCAAAAGGCATTGAATAAACAGGGAGCAAAACCGCAAATCATAATTGATGGTGTTTTTGGTGAAGAAACCTTTAAAGCATTGCGCAATTTCCAGAAGAAAATGGATTTAAGAGTGGATGGCGTTGCCGGTCCCGAAACCTTTAAAGCCCTTGGTATAAAAGGCATTTGAGGTATTGGTGATAAATATCACGCATTTCATAAAGGCGATCGCTGATCTTTGTTTCATAGTTCCGAACATGAAAAAGATCGTTTTGTTTTTTCCGTTTTTGCTGGTTGCTCTTTTGGCAATGCAAACTGTCAACTTTAAACTCAGCACAGCCGAATTCCAACAAAAATTAGAAAGTGTTAAACATGCTCAGGTGGTGGATGTGCGTACGCCGGATGAATTCAAAAAAAATCACCTTAAGGGTGCAATGAATCTCAACGTAAATGGCACTGAATTTCAAAATCAAGTTGCAGCATTGGATAAGTCGAAAACGGTGCTGGTCTATTGCTGGTCGGGTGCGCGTAGTGCGCGTGCGGCCGATTACATGCGCAGTGTGGGACTAACGGTTTTTGAAATGAAAGACGGTATGATGCGGTGGTTGGCAGAGGATCGTCCTGTAGAGGCAAGCGCTGCTCCTTCGGCGGGAATGTCGATGGAAGAATTCAATGCAAAAATCAATGCGAAGAAAATTGTATTGGTCGATTTTAATGCTCCCTGGTGTGCACCTTGTAAAAAGATGTCGCCTTGGTTGGATGAATTGGCTACTGCCTATGCCGACAAAATCGATGTGGTGAAAATCAATTCCGAACAACATGCTACAGTGATGAAATCGCTCAATGTTGCTGCTGTGCCTACACTCATGCTTTACCATCACGGAAAGGTGGTTTGGCAACATACCGGAGGAGATATCACAAAGGCCCAGGTGGAAGAGCAAATAAAAAAATTGCACTGATCTATAACCCAATAATGAAGAGGGCCTCGTGATGAGGCCCTTTTTTTATGATCATTAATACAGGTTGTCGATTTCTTTGTCCTTTGGATATTTTACGGAGTAAACAAAGGTGATGGTTTTGCTTTCTCCGGCGCCCAGTTTGAGTGTCCATTTCAATGAACCGGTGGCTTTGGTGAGCACTGCATCGGCTGACTCAATCAATTCCACTTCGATGTCTTTTTGTCGTGATACAGGAATCTGATCTTCGAGGTCCAAAATAATTTCACCATTGTGGGTGTTTTTCACGCTGAGTTCAATTCCGAGTGTAAGTTTTTTGGTCGACCCACTGATGGAAGGTTTAGAGTAATCTTTGATTTTTTTGCGTTCAACAACCACGGCTTTGTCGCGACCCAAAGAGAGTTCCAGTGAATCGATGGTGCTTAGTGTGTTGAGGAAAGATTCTCCAATATAGCCATCCATGAAATAGACATTGGCCATTCCGCTGATGAGGTTGAGTTTTTCCCATCCCGAAAAATAACCTACAAGAAAAGCACTGCCGTCGTATTTGGGACAAGCATAATAGCGGTATTTCGCATCAAGGGAATGTTTCTGAATTTCCACAGTGATTTCGGTACCGTCGGGTTTGATGGTGTAGGGAAGGTTGATTTTAAATTCGGTGTTGACATTGGTTTGTGCTATCACTGTATAAGCAGCTGCAGTAACCGAATTAGTTGAATTCAATTCAATTTTCTCATATTCAACGGCCTGTTCTTCTACTAACACTTCTTCATTATCAGCAGTTGATTTTGCTGCTGCAGGTGCATTTTGGTAGGCATAATTGGCATTGCGTTTTCCTTTTTGTTTCGCTTCTTCTTGTTTACGGCGACGCTCCATTTCGGCGTAGTCGTATCCGGATAAGGACCATGCATACAATTCGGGACGCGTATTGTTTTTGCTTGGATTTCCGGTAGATAAAGTGATTTTTATGTTGTTCCATTCTTCGCCGGAATTCTGTCGCACCCTGGCTTTGTAAGTCAGCGAAAGCGGAGAATTAACGTTTGTCGCTTTGGCATCATAAGCAGGCGACCAACCCGCGTTGGGTGTGACATACGAAAGAACCAATGGAGCTGTTTGTTTGGTAGCTGAGGAAATATTGATCAGAATATCCGACGTGTATCGGTTTACGGTGGCACGCAACGTGTTGAGTTGTGCTTCTGTTTTGGAAATCTCTTTTTGTTTTTGTGTTTCCTTCTTTTTAAGGTCCACCACCGCAATCATAATTTCTTTGTAACGGTGTTGGTACAATTCGCTCATGTCCATCATTTCATCAACGGTGATGTTTTTATTTTTTCCGATGAAATTTTTGTTGGCATCAATCATGGCTTTTTCTTCCTGTAAAGCATTCGCATCCGAACGAATGGCCTCCATTTCCATTTGGAGTTTTTGCAGACTTTCCAGCAATGTTTTCACTTCAGGCAATTCATCGGCATTGTTCAGGTAGTTTTGTTTGTGGTTGACAGAAACAATAGTGTATTTAGGAGAACCTTCCACCTGAATGGAATTGGGGTCGAGTGTATAGGCCAATTTTTCAATGCGAATCAGATTGGTGCCAGGGTTGAGCTGCAGTTGTGCAGAACGTTTCACTTGTGCACCTTGAAAGAAAATCGTCACATCCGAAATTTTTGTTTCTGTCGTGACTTCTTTTACTTGGGCAATACTCAGTGATGAAAGGAAAAACAGAGAAAAAGAAATATATAGCGTTTTCATGTGGACAAGCATTAAAGGTTATCGATGATAAAATCTTTGGGATATTTCACCAGGTAGCTGAGTTTAACTTTTTTGGTTTCACCCGGTTCAAGATGCAATTTCCAGGTGCAGTTTCCGGTCACTTTATCCATCGTTGCTCCGGATAGCTCAAGAACTTCAACTTGAATTTCTTTTTGCGTTGAAATCGGAACCTGATCCATCAATTCAATATCAATGGCAATTTGCTTGGTGTTACGTACGCTGATTTCCCAATCTTCTTGCTTTTTGCGTGTGCTTCCGGTTTGGGATTTCGAGGAAAGTTCCGTCACGTTTTTTCGTTCCACAACAACCGACTCATCGCTTCCCATCGACAATTCCAAGGTGTCTTTTGTAGTGGATGTGTTGAGAAAAGATTTTCCGATATAAGTTCCTTGGAAATAAATATTGGTCTCTGCTGCAAGTAAACTGTAATCGTTCCATCCCGTAATCCGCGCCATTAGAAAGGCCTCGCGCGCAAGTTTTGGAATGGCAGAGTAAACATAGCTTGCAGGAAAATCAAAAGTGCCGATTTCGACAACGTATTCAATTCCGTTGGAGGGAATGGAGTAAGGCGATTGAATTTTGAATTCGGTATTGATGGCATTGGCCGCAATGGCTGCAGGTTGGGACCAGGAATAGCTTGCACCTGTGGTAATGGCAGTATTGGAATAGGCACCTGCACCCATGGTATTGTTGTTGTCTTTGAGGTAACCGTATTGATTTACCGGCGTTGCAAAATCAAGGTACCACACCGGTACAACAGGCTTTGCATTGTTCATGTTTGGAGTGGCGGTACTTAAGGTAAGTTTTACATTATTCCAATCTGTGCCTGTGCTTTGAAAAAGTTGTGCTTTGTAGGCAAGGGCAACAGGACCACCAACTTCTTTGGCACGTACATCGTATTGCGGACGCCATCCACCGGTGAAGGTGAGGTACGACAATTGCACCAATCCCATGGCTGCTTTAGGCGCACTGATGTTTACCAATACCTCGCCATTTGCGGTTTGCCGACCGTTGCTGATCTGGTTGATCTGCTGTTGCAAAGCTTGATTCGATTTGGCCAATTTATCTTCTTCTCTGCGAATTTGAAACAATCGCATGTCGATGGTTTTAATCCGTTCTGAAGTGAAATCGGAAATTTCATGCAGGTCGTCAATCACCAATCCATTGTCTCCCGCAATCCTTCGGTTGGTTTGAATCATGCTGCGTTCTTCGTTGAGTGCAATTTTCTCTGCAGAAATTATTTCCAGTTTGTATTGCACTTTTTCAATGCTGTCGCGCAATTGAAGAATTTCCGGATCGGTATTTTCACCTTGAAGATGATTCACTCGGTAGTTCAGCGAGAGAATGGTAAAGTCGTTTACCCCGCGCACCTGAATGCTTCCGGTTTGCAGCGTGTTGGGCAGTCCGGTGAAACGCAAAACGCTGTTTCCTGCAGGAATGCTCACTTTCGCCTGACGAATTTCCTGAACGCCTGATAAATAAACGGTGACCTCCTTAACGGTCGATTTTACTTCCACCTCATTGTTTTGGGAAAAACCAACATGAGCGAGAAGCAGAAAGGGAAGGATGATTTTTTTCATGGTTGACCACTAGCAAATAGAGTTCCAAAATAATCAAAGCAAACCAAGAAAATCGGCTTGTTGATTACTTTCGTAACTAATACACGCTGGTCAGAAATTGGTTCAATGCTCCGTTAGGCACAAGCACAGAAAAAATAGCTCCAGTTGTCCGTTTTCCATGGGTAAAAGGCCTTAGAACCGTTGTCCCACGCCGCGGCCAGAGAAATTTCTCCATAGATGCAATGGTCCTTTCCTTTGGCGGTAAAACACAGGACAATATTTTTTCCTGTTTTTTCACCTTCCTTGGAGCGGATGTTGTGAACAATGTCGTCTGTTTTTCCGAGCGTTTGTAATTCGTAGCCTTGCTCTTTCAGGAATAGTTGAGCCAGGTTCAGTGCTTCTTCTCTGGTGATTTCTTTGTCCATTCCTGCAAAATCATTCGCCGTGAAAATCTTGGGTGCGGTTACGGTTTTACCATATTCCATTTGCAGTTTGCGTAGGAGTTTTGCCGAATTTTTATTGATGATCTCAAAAATTTCCTTCATGGGTAAAGTCTGCATGGGAATGGAAAGTGTAATCGGTTTTTTTAATACCAGTCCATTGTCGTTGGCAGCGCTGTATTGCTTTACCGTTAGCGTTTGCTGAATGTTAGCACTGAGGTCAACTCCTGCATTTTTCCCAATAGGGATATCCAGTAAAACAGCTTTGTATCCTACGAAATTGAATTTTAAATTTCCTCCGTCTTCCTCTTCCGAGTTGATATAAGTCATCATTTCTCCCTGAAACTGATTGTTAAAGGGGGAATTGGTCTGCATGTATGTTTTTCCTGCATCAGGTAAAATCAATGCGGTACCTTCTAATTTTCCGTTATCCTCCTGCTTTACCAAAAGTCCATATCCACTGAGGTAATCGTTATCGTGTGTGAAATAAAACTCGAGCATGAGGTGCTGATTTTTTTCGAGATTTACCTTACCCATCGATTGAATGGAAAAGTGCAAGAAAACAGGATCTCCTGCGATGAATGAAGTTTTCGATTTCGTTTTTGAAATTTCCTCCGGAAAAGAAGCCGAAGAACTAAAAACATAAACATCCTGAGCGCTTACAGCAAAGCTAAAACCAATAAAGGCGATAAGGGAAAATAATAGTTTCATGGAGTCCAATTTATTGGAATTTAAGGTGTTTTGGAGAGGAATCCAAATGGAAGACTGTATTTCCAATTTTTGAAGTAGCTAAAAAAATGCTATTTCGAAACTTGCGTTAAATTCTCTTAAAATAGTATCGCTTTGCTCTTTTTCATACAACAAATCCTCTGCCTTATTGTTATTGCTTAAACTCGATCACTATGGGAAATGTCTCGCTTATTTTTGCTTTTTCGGCCATGCTTTTTTCCTGTTCCTCCGGAAAGAATGCCAGTCCGACAGTGAATTCGATGAGCAATGAGGATTCGGTGAAAGTGGTAACTTTAAAACAAGATTCAACAACGATGAACCTCGATACAGCAACTTTTGGCGCAGGATGTTTTTGGTGCATTGAAGCCGTTTTTCAAGAAGTAAAGGGTGTGGTTTCAGTGACGTCCGGTTACACGGGGGGAACGACGAAAAATCCGACCTACGAAGAAATTTGTACCGGCAGAACAGGACATGCCGAAGTGGCGCGGATTGTTTACGATACGACTTTGGTATCGTTTGATGCATTGCTGGAAATTTTCTGGCAAACGCATGATCCTACCACCTTAAATCAACAAGGCAATGATGTCGGCACGCAATACCGTTCTGCAGTGTTTTACCATAACGATGAACAACGCCGGAAAGCAGAACAGTACAAGAAGGAATTGGATGCATCAGGCGCTTGGGATAAACCATTGGTAACGGAAATTACTGCTTTGGGTGAATTTTATCCCGCCGAAAATTACCATCAGAATTATTACCGAAACAATCCCAATCAAGGGTATTGCCGTTATGTGATTCAACCTAAAATGGAGAAGTTCAGAAAGGTTTTCAAAGACAAGTTGAAATGAGTCGTCAAGAATGGCAAATCCAATAATACAAAGGCATGCCAATGGTGATGTTTATCGGGAAGGTTACGGCAAGCGCCATAGGTAGATAAATTCCGGGATTGGCTTTTGGGACTGCAATTTTCATTGCTGCCGGAACTGCAATATAGGATGCACCTGCCGCAAGAATACTAAACATAAATCGGTTTCCGCTCGATTCCGTAATTAGTCCGCTGAGCATTGCGACACTTATTCCGTTTATCAATGGAATGCAGATCCCAAACAGAAGAGGAAAGAATCCGTTCGACAAAAAAGAATGCAGTTTTTTTCCGCTTACGATGCCCATATCCAATAAAAAAATGGCCAGAAATCCTTTGAAAATATCTGTGGTAAATGGTTTAATGCCTTCTGCT
>JBIKKU010000328.1:0-3726 GCA_044360245.1 Flavobacteriales bacterium
TAAGTTTATTTTTTCGGAATGCTGCTGATGGTAAGGGATGTAAAAGGTTAACATGGTCCATACCATAGCTACCAGAAACGATTTGAGACCGGGGATTTCGCGCAGTCCATGGAAATTACTACCGGGTATTCCGGTGTAGAGTAGTCCGCATAATACCGGAATCAACATCCACCACTTCCATACAACTTCCTGCAATGCAAATGGTAAAAGAACCAATGTTGAAACCAAGGTGACCAGCACAAAAAGTAATAATGTTTTTTTGTGTTGATGTATCCACAGGTGTCTGTTGGACATTGCATGAATGGGAATATTTCGGTTTTTAATTAGCCGCTGTGCATTGTAAAGTGTGAAGGAACCCAAAGCGGTGCAAATGCAATAAAACAGCGGGAATCCGGATTTTCCATGACCCAGGATTTGAAAAAAAGCGAGAAGGCCAATGAGTACATTGGAAAAGAGAATGGCCTGAAAGAATCTGGTTTTCAAGGTTTGGCAATAGCCCAAATACCTATGCCTACAAGGCTTCCGGCGAGACTAAATTTTAATGCACCAAACGTGCGTTTGTTTTTGATGACTCGTGTAAATCCTTCACGATAGGCGGGCTCAATCAAAAAACTACGGTTGCTCATTTTGTTTAAATCGAAAGTAATCCCCGGGATTCTCGCAGCAAGCGTAATGAGAAAAGGCGCAGCGAGATGCATAAAGGATGGTGTAGCATAAAAATAACCACCCGTGTTGTTGTTGTCGGCGTTGGGACGTTGGTAGGTGTCTAAAACGGAAAGTCCAAGCATGACAGAGAATGCCGTAATGTGCGTGAGGTGCGGACGAAATGATTTTCCGGCGTCCAACTGACCGTACATAAAATATTCAGCTTCTTGTGTGGTGAAGGTATTTCCTTCTGCGATGTTGGGCATGTAAATGATAGTATCTCTTCCAACAGAATCAGTATAACTGTAAACACGGTAACGCTCAATAATGAGTGTTTTGGGTTTGTCTTTTTTCATGGTTTGAATGGAGACAAAATTGGAATCTATGCCCTGCATTTTTCCTTGAACCTCAGTACCGTTAAGGAGTACAAGTTTTTCCTGAGCATAAACCGATAAGGCAAAAAAGAGAAAAACGACGGAAGCAAAGGTTTTAAACATAAGCCGGAAATTGTTCACGACAAGATACGGTTTTTCTTCCCACAGTGCCTCCATTTCTGTTGAAAACTGTCGCTTCCTTGTGCTTTATTCTAGCTATATTTGCAGACCTTTTACCATAGCCAATTCGTATCATGAAAATCGATCGTTTTTCCGACCGTCATATCGGTCCTTCCGAAAAGGAAACTGCACACATGTTGAAGAAGATTGGATCTGCATCTTTGGATGAGTTGATCAGTCAAACGGTTCCTGCTAATATTCGTTTGAAACAGCCCTTGCAAATTGGTGCAGGCATGAGCGAATTCGAATACCTGAATCACCTTCGTGGTTTGGGGGCCAAGAATAAAGTTTTTCGTTCCTACATCGGAATGGGTTATTACGGCACTATTTTGCCATCGGTAATTCAAAGAAATATTCTTGAAAATCCGGGTTGGTATACAGCCTATACACCGTATCAGGCAGAAATTGCACAAGGTCGTTTGGAAGCCATTTTGAATTTCCAAACCATGGTAATGGATTTGACCGCCATGCCAATTGCCAATGCTTCATTGTTGGATGAGTCCACCGCAGCTGCAGAAGCCATGGCGATGTTGTTTTCTGACCGCAGCAGAGATGCTGTGAAGCGCGGAGCAAATGTGTTTTTTGTGAGCGATGATGTTTATCCGCAAACCATCGATGTGCTTAAAACCCGTGCCGTTCCAATGGGAATCGAATTGCAAATTGGCTCATTGGCACAACTCAACCTCAACGATAAAATGTACGGAATGCTTTTGCAATATCCTTCTTTGAATGGGGATGTAAAAGATTATTCCGATTTAGTGAAAGCTGCAAAAGCCAATGGAACTGCCGTTGCTGTTGCTGCTGATTTACTTTCGTTGGCATTGCTTACACCTCCCGGTGAATGGGGTGCAGATGTAGTCGTTGGAAATACCCAACGTTTCGGTGTGCCTATGGGGTACGGCGGACCGCATGCTGCATTTTTTGCTTGCCGCGAAGATTACAAGCGTTTGATTCCGGGTAGGATTATCGGTGTTTCTGTGGATGCACAAGGGAATCCGGCATTGCGTATGGCTTTGCAAACTCGTGAGCAACATATTCGTCGCGAAAAAGCAACTTCAAATATTTGTACCGCACAAGCACTTCTTGCAATTATGGCAGGAATGTATGCCGTGTATCATGGTCCAGATGGCATTAAAGGAATTGCATCGCAAGTGCATGCTTCTGCTTCTGTTTTGGCGGATGGACTACAAAAAATTGGATTAAACATCAGTAACAAGGTTTGGTTTGATACCGTAACCGTTAGCGGTGCCGATGTAAATCAGGTAAGAAAAATTGCAGAATCTAAAGGAATAAATTTCCATTACCATGGTGCTGAAATTTCAATTGCACTCGATCAAACCGTGAATGCAAAAGATGTTCAGGACGTACTTTCGGTGTTTGCCGAAGTAAGCGGAAAATCGGTTGATTATGCATCATTGCAAGCTAAGTCGCCTGTTTCAGGAAGTTTGCAACGAAGCTCAAATTATTTGCAACATCCGGTGTTTAACAGCTATCACTCCGAATCCGAAATGATGCGTTACATCAAAAAACTTGAGAACCGCGATTTATCATTGGTGCACTCTATGATTTCCTTGGGGTCATGTACCATGAAACTAAATGCGGCTTCTGAATTGTTGCCTTTGACTTGGCCTGAATTTGCCAATATTCATCCATTTGTTCCTGTTGAACAAGCGGAAGGATATCAGGAAGTTTTCCGCGCTTTGGATCGCGATTTGAGCGAGATTACAGGTTTTGCGGCCATAAGTCTTCAGTCCAATTCGGGCGCACAAGGAGAATACGCCGGATTGATGGTGATTCGCGCTTACCACATTTCTCGCGGCGATGCTCACCGTAATATTGCACTTATTCCTTCTTCTGCACATGGTACAAATCCTGCATCTGCAGCCATGGCAGGAATGAATATTGTGATTGTGAAATGCGATGAAAATGGAAACATTGATATCGCAGATTTAAAAGCAAAAGCTGAGCAACATAAAAATGATTTGTCTTGCCTCATGGTAACCTATCCTTCTACGCACGGAGTATTTGAAGAAGGTATCACCGAAATCACGAAGATTATTCACGATAACGGTGGACAGGTATACATGGATGGAGCCAACATGAACGCTCAGGTAGGATTGACATCTCCTGGGAATATCGGCGCAGATGTTTGTCACTTGAACTTGCATAAAACCTTTGCCATTCCTCATGGTGGAGGTGGTCCGGGAATGGGTCCGATTGGTGTTGCCAAACATCTTGTTCCTTTCCTTCCGGGTCATGCGGTAATCAAAACCGGCGGCGATCAGGCTATTCCTGCTGTTTCTGCAGCTCCATGGGGAAGCTCACTCATCTTGCTAATTTCTTACGGTTACATTAAAATGTTGGGTGGAGAAGGATTGACCTTGTCTACGAAATATGCCATTCTCAACGCCAATTACATCAAGGATCGCCTGAAGGATCATTATCCGATTCTTTATGTCGGGAAAAATGGTCGCGTAGCCCACGAAATGATTTTGGATTGCAAAGAGTTTAAGCGCACAGCACATGT
>JBIKKU010000329.1:0-3716 GCA_044360245.1 Flavobacteriales bacterium
CTTACGGATTTGGAGATGCCGATGTCGCTTTCCGCAACAAAGGCGTGCAACTGGTTACCCTCACCAACTACGAAACACTGATTCAGCAAGCCTTGCATTCGAATTACATTTCAGAAAAAGACCTTGGATCGCTCCGTGAATGGCGACAAGACCCTAAAGCCTGGAGCGAAAAGCAACAATGACAACCATCGAAAGCAATACCGTTCGCGTGCGCAATTCTGCGGAAGAAGTTTTTCTGTTTTTGAAAGACATGAATCACTTTATTCAGTTATTGCCACAAGACAAGGTTTCCGATTGGAAATCCACTTCCGAAAGTTGTAGTTTTCGTGTACAAGGTGCTGTGGTAATTCCTTTGGAACAAGTTTCTTTCTCTGCACCAAACCTTATCCATATCAAATCCGGACCATCGGCTCCTTTCCCTTTTACCCTCGACATCAATATCAAATCCATTGATGAGCAAACATGCGAAGGGAATTTGGTTTTTAAAGGAGAAATGAATGCCTTTTTGCGCATGATGGCTGAACGTCCTTTAACAAATCTATTCAACTTCATCGCCAATAAACTGGTGGAAGTTAAATCACTTGCCTGATTTCTTTCAAGCCAAAAGTTTGAATTTTTCCGTTTTCGAGCGTTAGTTCCAATTTCCCCTCACGGTTGACATCCGTAATCATTGCTTTAAAGGGATTTTCTTCTTTTTGAAACCAACTCCATTCCCGGAAATTCATTAAACATTGGAGGTATTGCTTGCAAATGAGTTCATTTTTCCCTTGACGCAACAGCAAATACCATTTTTCCATGCGTTCACAAAAACTACCCAGAACATGAATTAAATCAAATTGAGCTTTGCGTTCCAAAGCCAGGGATGTTGCGGAAATTCCACCGGGAAAAACCAGTTGATTTACATTTAAACCAATGCCAATTACCGCACTGGAAAGACGATCACCCTGAATGCCATTTTCGATAAGCACACCACATATTTTTTTGCCATTCACCAGGAGATCATTTGGCCACTTGATGCTGGCTTGGACTTCCATACTCAGGAGGGTCTCCAAAAGCGCCAGGGCACAAATTCTGCTTAACATGAATTGATCCTGAGCCGCCAAAAAACGGGGATAGTACACCAGGGAAAATGTCAGGTTTTCTCCCGCCACCGACTGCCATTGTGTACCTCTTTGTCCCCTTCCCATGGTCTGTTCTCGTGCCATAATTACCGCACCGTCGGGTATATTGTCCGATTGAACCAAACTGGCAGCATAATTGTTGGTTGAGTCAACGACATCGCGAAGAATTAGTTGCTGTCCGGTAAAAAGAGTCCTCATGGATTTTGTGTCGATCGGAATACTTGATTAATGCTCGGGAATGGCTAAATTTACCTACTTTTACCGGCTCTGTACATCATGGCAAAAAAGAAAATAATCAAAGACAATCATACTCCTCTCATCGAGGCAATTGTGGAAGGCATTCAGGAAAAAAAAGGCAAGGATATCGTGTCCCTTGATATTCGTGAGCTTAAGAGTTCCGTGACTGACTTTTTCGTAATCTGCCACGCAGAAAACACCAGACAGGTTAAAGCGCTGGCTGATTCCGTGGAAGAATTCACCCGTAAAAATTTGGATGAAAAACCATGGCACACCGAAGGAAGCGAAAACGCCAACTGGATTCTGCTCGACTACGTGAACGTGGTGGTTCATGTATTTAACAAAGAAGCCCGCGATTTTTATCACATTGAAGATCTCTGGGCCGATGCCAAACGCACCGATTATCCATCCAATTACTGATCCGCAACATGAGCGAACAAAACAATAACCTAAAAAACAAAAACAAAGGCGCCAAAGGTTCATCCGGAGGATTCAACTTTTTTTGGATTTACGGAATCATTGCCGTTGTGCTGATTTCCTTAAATCTTTTTACAGCATCCAAACCTACCGATGAAATTTCATCGGATAAATTCCTCACCAATGTAGCTCCTAAAGGACACGTTGACAAATTGATCATCGTTAACGAAAGTGAAGCGCGTGTCACCATCAAGAAAGATTCTTTGAAGTATTATTTCAAAGACCCTAAAAAAGAAGCATCCGAAAACGGACCGCACCTCACGTTCAACATTGGTAACTCGCAAGTCTTCTACAGTCAGCTGAGCGATTTGCAAAAAGAATTAAGACATAAGGACACCTTAATCCAATTGGAAAAACCAGGTTCTGTTGAGCGATTTTCCTTTGAAACTACCAGCACAAAAGAAACCAACATGACCAGCGAAATTTTGGGTTGGTTAATTCCTATTGTGCTCTTGATTGCTTTCTGGATTTTCCTGATGCGACGTATGGGTGGTGGTGCCGGAGGTGGTGGCCAGATTTTCAATATCGGAAAATCGAAAGCACAACTTTTCGACAAAGAAAAAAGCACCAACATTACCTTCAATGATGTTGCAGGATTGGAAGGAGCGAAAGAAGAAATTCAGGAGATTGTTGACTTCCTCAAAAATCCGAAAAAATACACCGAACTTGGAGCGAAAATTCCTAAAGGAGCACTTCTTGTAGGCCCTCCCGGAACCGGTAAAACCCTTTTGGCCAAAGCCGTTGCAGGTGAAGCGCAAGTGCCTTTCTTCTCACTTTCAGGTTCCGACTTTGTGGAAATGTTTGTTGGAGTTGGTGCATCACGTGTACGCGATTTGTTCCGTCAGGCAAAAGAAAAAGCACCTTGTATCATCTTCATTGACGAGATTGATGCGATTGGACGTGCTCGTGGAAAAAGCCCTTCACTGGGTTCAAACGACGAACGCGAAAATACCCTGAACCAATTGCTCACCGAAATGGATGGCTTTGGAACCAACAGTGGAGTAATCATTCTAGCCGCTACCAACCGTGCAGACATTCTTGACCGCGCATTGATGCGTCCTGGACGATTCGACCGCACGATTTATGTTGACTTACCTGACCTTAACGAGCGTAAAAAAATCTTCGCTGTGCATTTGCGTCCGTTAAAAGTTGCAGAAGGTCTCGACATCGATTTCTTATCGCGTCAGACACCAGGTTTTTCAGGTGCAGATATTGCCAACATCTGTAATGAAGCAGCATTGATTGCAGCCCGCAAAAAGAAAAAAGCGGTGGAAAAACAAGATTTCCTTGATGCAGTTGACCGTGTTATTGGCGGACTGGAGAAGAAAAACAAAATCGTTTCTACCGAAGAGAAAAAAGTTATTGCCTACCATGAAGCAGGTCACGCTTCGATTTCATGGTTGCTTGAGCATGCTTCGCCATTGATTAAAGTAACCATTGTGCCACGCGGACAATCGCTTGGTGCGGCATGGTATTTACCGGAAGAACGCCAGATTACGCGCACAGAACAATTGCTCGATGAGATGTGTGCAACATTAGGTGGTCGTGCTGCGGAAAAAGTAATGTTCGACAAAATTTCAACCGGTGCTTTGTCTGATCTGGAACGCGTAACCAAAATGTCTTACGCTATGGTTTCCATTTACGGATTGAACGATAAGCTGGGGAATATTTCTTATTACGACCCTCAAGGATCGGAGTTTGCTTTCAGTAAGCCTTATTCCGAATCCCGCGCAGAACTTATCGATTTAGAGGTTTCCAAAATCATTGAAGGTCAGTTTGAACGTGCAGTTCGTTTGCTTGAGGAGAACAAAGACAAACTCAGTAAACTGGCAGAATTGCTTCTCGAAAAAGAGGTGATTTTCAAAGAAGATCTTGAATCCA